>NZ_GL622183.1:236889-312299 GCF_000185265.1 Streptococcus oralis ATCC 49296
TTTTTCAACTCTTTCTATTATACCTACTTTTTCCCCTTTGTCAAGGACTTTTTTCCCTCTTTACCGAAATTCTGAAAAGATTAGGGAAAGTTCTCTCAGAAGAGCTTTACGTCCTCTAAAGACTTCTCCTCCCATTAGACGATCTATTAATTCTTGTTTTACCATACTCTGCTTTGATTTGTAATTCTTTAGAAGTTCGTGAAAGAGATAATAATCGTCCAGCCTGAGTCCTTTTTCTCCTAGACGATGGCTAATCTCACTCACCTCTTCATAGGGCTCTTTGTCAAAACGGCGCTTGTGGCTTTCCTGTTTACGGATGTAATCTAGGATACGATTTCTAAACTTTGTTTTAAAGCAGACATAAAGTCGATGGCGCTCGCCCTCTAGTAACTCTGGATTGCGACTCACCAGCTCATACAGACATAACATGCCTTCCTGGTCCCAGTCCTCTTTCTCCCATAGATGCAAATGATAATCTTTGCGACACTTATGGACGATTCCCTTGCTTTCTTCATATAAGTCTTTTAGATTCATAGGCCTCTCCTTTCTGCATTTAGTTTAACAAAATGCGCGAGTCCATGGGTCTACTTCCTCTGTTTTATACTTCTTCCTCCCTCAACAGCACATAAAAAGAGAGGCAAAGCCTCTCTGGGGTTATAATTCTGCAATTTGGTTGAGATTCACTTCTGCAATCGTATCATTACCAAACATAGAGATAATCATCTTCACTTTGTTGTTATCAATTTCAGTAATTTTCCCTGTGTAGTCTGCAAAAGCGCCATCAATGATGCGGACTGTCTGGCCAACTTCAACATCAATATCGAACTCTTGAACAGTTTGTCCCATTGAAACCAGAATATCACGGATTTCTTGTTCCAAAAGTGGAGTTGGTTTTGATCTGTTACCGTGTGAGCCGACGAATCCTGTTACGTTAGGTGTGTTTCGAACGACGAACCATGCTTCATCGGTCATGACCATTTCTACAAGGACATAACCTGGAAAGCGATTCTCTTCAACTTCCTTTTTCTTTCCATTTTTCTCAACTTGCACGGTTTGTGTTGGAATCTCAACGCGTAGAATATTATCTAACATGTTATACGTTTGCGCACGTTGCAATAGATTTTCTTTTACCTTATTTTCATAGCCAGAATAAGTTTGTAGAACAAACCATCCCTTGTCAAAACTATCCATGATATTTCCTTTCATACATATATAGAAGAAAGCTAGCAGAACTTCTCCGCCTTTCTTCTAAAAAATGTTAATAAATCGAATCAAACCTGATACAATCAACTGGTCAAAAATGTAAATGATGACCACAAAGAAGGCTGTGTATTCCATAATAGAGCGAAAATCTCTCCAGCTTTCTTTGCGAGTTGGCCAAGTTGTTTCTTTAAGAAGTTTAAAAATATCCTTAATAAAACCCATCGTTCTCTCCTATCTCGTTTCTCTATGTGTCGTATATTTTCCACAATGTTTACAAAATTTATTTACTTCTAGTCGTGTTGGCTTGGGGTTCCCACTAATTTTGATTGAGTAATTCCTTGAACCACAAACTGCACAAGCTAGGCTTGCTTTTTTTAGTGCCATAACGCCTCCATCTTATCTATTATAACAAGAAACCTAGGCTTTGACAAGCCTCTTAACGAAATAGATTAAGGATTGAGTCCCATATTGTCTGGGCTTTTTCTTTTATTTTAGCTTCTGAAATCGCACGTCCTGCTTCATCTACAAGATTTTGTGCGCGACTACGAATATCTCCTATCGGGTCCTCAGACTGGTTTGTCTCATTTTCAACAACTTGCTTTTTCGTATTTTCTGGTTCAATCCCATTTTGTTTATAAGCATTCTCAACTGTAAAAGTGCTACCTGGAGTGTAAGGCAAAATGGTATTAGCCATACTTCTAAAGACATGGGCTGCTCCATTTGAGGTCGAACCTGCTAGATAATGACTCTCATCTGTTGTTGGGAAGCCTAGCCAGTGGCTGATTACAACATCTGGAGTATAGCCGATCACCCACTGGTCACTGGTATATTCCGGGTTGAAAACAGCTTCAGTCGTACCTGTTTTACCAGCCATAACGTAATCCGCTGGTGACGAACTAATTCCCGTACCATTGGTAAATGTTCCTAGCATCATGCTGGTCATTTTATCAGCTACCGACTTATCAATCACTCGTTTTTGGGAGTTTTTATGACTCTTGATGACCTGGCCGCTGGCATTTTCAATACGAGTGATGAAATGTGCTTCAGGCATTAGACCTCCATTGGCAAAGGCTGCATAGGCTTGCGCCATCTGGAGAGGATTCGTTTCCACACCTCCACCAAGAGCAACTCCAAGAACTCGGTCAACTTTTTCCATATTCAGGCCAAATCTCTCCCCAGCGTCAAAAGCTTTGTCAATACCTAATTCATTTACAGTCGCAACTGCAGGGAGGTTGAGTGATTCCGCCAAGGCCTGATACATAGGTACTTCTGGAGATGTCTTAATACCCGCATAGTTGTCTACTTGATAACTGTTGTACTGCATCGTATGATTATCCAGTTGCTTGTTCAAGGCCCATCCTGCTTCTACTGCGGGTGTATAAACGACTAAAGGTTTAATGGTTGAGCCTGGGCTACGCTTAGACTGAGTGGCATAGTTAAAATTACGGAAACCTGGTTTATCATCACCAGCTACACGACCAACAACTCCACGCACTCCACCGGTCTTGGGTTCTAGAGCGACACTACCTGATTCGGCATGCGTTCCGTCTTCTGCTGTTGGAAATAGCGAAGTGTTTTCGTAAATAACCTGCATGTTTGCTTGGTAGTTTTGGTCAAGCTCTGTGTAGATTCGATAGCCATTGTTGACAATCTCTTCTTCTGTGAGATTGTACTTGGAAACCGCTTCGTTGACAACTGCATCAAAATAGGACGGGTAACGATAATCCGAAACCTTGCCTTCATACTTATCTTGCAGTTGTGAAGCCATATCTACTCCAGCCGCTTCGGTCTCTTGATTTTTATCAATATAACCTGCTGCAACCATATTTTGCAAAACAGTATCCCTACGGTTGGTCGAAGTCTCAACAGAATTTAATGGATTATACAATTCTGGTCCCTTGAGCATCCCTGCTAGAGTGGCCGCCTGATCAAGCGTTAGTTGTGAAGCCGATACACCGAAATATTTCTTACTTGCATCTTCAACACCCCATACCCCATTTCCAAAGTAGGCGTTATTGAGGTACATAGTAAGGATTTGCTCCTTGCTGTATTTCTTGGTCAACTCTAAGGCAAGGAAAAACTCCTTGGCCTTCCGTTCAACGGTCTGATCCTGAGAAAGATAAGCATTTTTTGCCAACTGTTGAGTGATGGTGGATCCCCCTCCAGAACGACCTGCTGTAAGGATAGCTAGAAAGAAACGACCGTAGTTAATTCCATCATTTTTATAGAAGGAACGGTCCTCTGTCGCGACGACAGCATTCTGCAAGTCTTTACTGATATCTGTCAGTTCAACATAGGTTCCCTTTTGACCCGACAGGGCTCCTGCCTCTTTTTCTTCGCGATCAAAAATCAGAGTTCGCGTTTTCAAGGCATTTTGCAAATCATTGACATTGGTAGACTTGGCTATCGCAAATAGGTAGGTTCCTACTATCAAACCTGCACTTAACCCTAAAATGATGACGATTTTTGTCAGATGATAACGACGCCAGAATTTCCGAATTGGGCCTACTTGGGACAATTTTTTTCTATCGCTCCGTGAACGACGCATGCTCGTCGAATCAGACTCCGTGGATTCATTTGTTTCTTTTTTAAAGAGAGAAAGAAACTTCTCAAATAATTTATCTAATTTCATGCGTTTATTTTATCATCTTCACCATAGGAACTCAAGAATTTAGCTACTCCCTATCCAAATAGGGCTTTTTTTGTTACAATATCTGTATGCAATTCACTTTTACATTACCCGAATCCTTGCCTCAAATGACGGTCAAACAATTTCTGGAGGAACAGCTCCTCATCCCTAGAAAAATCCGCCATTTTTTGAGAATCAAGAAGAACATCTTAATCAACCACAAAGAAGTTCACTGGAACGAGATGGTCAAGCCAGGGGACATTTGCCAGTTGACTTTTGACGAGGAAGATTATCCCCCAAAAGAAATCCTTTGGGGCAATTCAGACCTCGTTCAAGAGGTTTATCAAGACCAACATCTCATTATCGTCAACAAGCCAGAGGGAATGAAAACTCACGGAAATCAACCTGGTGAAATTGCCCTTCTCAACCATGTCTCTGCCTACGTTGGTCAAACCTGCTATGTCGTTCATCGCCTGGATATGGAAACAAGCGGTTTAGTGCTTTTTGCTAAAAATCCTTTTATCTTACCCATCCTCAATCGTTTGTTGGAAAAAAAGGAAATCGCTCGTGAGTACTGGGCACTTATAGAAGGGCGAGTAGAGAGTAAAGAACTTGTCTTTCGAGATAAAATTGGTCGTGATCGACACGATCGTAGAAAAAGAATAGTTGATGCAAAACATGGACAATATGCTGAAACACATGTAAGCAGATTAAAGCAATTCCCAAATCAGACTACCCTTGTCCGTTGTAAACTAAAGACCGGTCGAACACATCAAATCCGTATTCACCTCTCTCATCATAACCACCCTATTCTGGGCGATCCTCTCTATAACTCTAGTTCAAAAGTAAGCAGGCTCATGCTCCATGCCTTTCGACTTTCCTTTACTCATCCACTCACCTTAGAACAATTGAGTTTCACTGCCCTCTCGGATACTTTCGAAACAAAATTAAAACAAAATGGATGACACTATCATCCATTTTTCTATATAAAAAAGCAAGACCAGAAGGCCTTGCTTTTATCGACTCAAGAATTATTTAGCGATTTTTGCAAAGTATTCAAGAGTACGTACAAGTTGTGCAGTGTATGACATTTCGTTGTCGTACCATGATACAACTTTAACCAATTGTTTACCGTCAACGTCAAGAACTTTAGTTTGAGTTGCGTCAAACAATGAACCGTAAGACATACCTACGATATCTGAAGATACGATTGGATCTTCTGTGTAACCGTATGATTCGTTTGAAGCTGCTTTCATAGCTGCGTTCACTTCATCAACAGTAACGTTCTTTTCAAGAACTGCTACCAATTCAGTAACTGATCCAGTTGGAGTTGGAACACGTTGTGCAGATCCGTCAAGTTTACCGTTCAATTCTGGGATTACAAGACCGATAGCTTTAGCAGCACCAGTTGAGTTAGGAACGATGTTTGCAGCACCAGCGCGAGCACGGCGAAGGTCACCACCACGGTGTGGTCCGTCAAGGATCATTTGGTCACCAGTGTAAGCGTGGATAGTAGTCATCAATCCTTCTACAACACCGAAGTTGTCTTGAAGAGCTTTAGCCATTGGAGCCAAGCAGTTTGTAGTACATGAAGCACCTGAGATAACTGTTTCAGTACCGTCAAGAACGTCGTGGTTAGTGTTGAATACGATTGTTTTAACATCGTTTCCACCAGGAGCAGTGATAACAACTTTCTTAGCTCCACCTTTAAGGTGTTTTTCAGCTGCATCTTTCTTAGCAAAGAAACCAGTTGCTTCAAGAACGATTTCTACACCGTCAGTAGCCCAGTCGATTTGTTCTGGATCACGTTCAGCAGAAACTTTAACGAATTTACCGTTAACTTCGAATCCACCTTCTTTAACTTCTACAGTACCGTCGAAACGACCTTGAGTTGTGTCGTATTTCAACAAGTGTGCAAGCATAACTGGATCTGTAAGGTCGTTGATGCGAGTAACTTCAACACCTTCTACGTTTTGGATACGGCGGAAAGCAAGACGACCGATACGTCCGAAACCGTTAATACCAACTTTAACTACCATTAGTGATTTCCTCCTTATGAAAATCATGAAAATTTTATTGTGAAAAGAGTAACTTGAATCACTACAAATCACCTTTCAACAAACCTATTATATAACTATTTGAGTTTAATTGCAAGTACGGGCGTTGATTTTCTCTCCTGCTTTTCTACTTTTTCTCCCCCTTTTTATTCATCCATTCTTTTATTTCCAAAGCATATATCTAGAATCTTTTATAATATCTGCATATTCTCTTCATTATCAAGGTGAAACCCCAATTTCAACTCTTTAAGAGTTTACAAAAAAAGAGACAGGATAACTCCTGTCTCTAGGCTGATAAACGATTATTTACGACGTCCTGGACGTTCTGCATAACCATAGTAAGCATCTGCCATGATTTCTTCCATGTCAGCTACCATTGGCAAGCGAGGGTTAGCAGGTGAACATTGGTCTTCATAAGCAAGCAAGGCAATTTCATGCAAGCTGTCTTTCCAAGCTTTTTCATCGATTCCAAAGCCTTTGAAGTTCATTGTGATTCCAACTGCTTCACCAAGATCGTAAACTGCTTTGGCATACGCTTCAACCGCTTCTTCTGGAGTTGAGTGAGGCAAGCCAAGCATTTTCGCGATGTCTTGGAATTTCTCATCAGCTTTCCAGTAGTTGTATTTAGGCCATGTAGTAGTCTTAGATGGGCGAGTACCGTTGTAACGGATAACGTATGGAAGCAAGATAGCGTTTGTACGTCCGTGAACAGTATGGTGAACACCACCAATCTTGTGGGCCATTGAGTGGCTCATACCAAGGAAGGCATTGGCGAAAGCCATACCAGCCATTGTAGACGCATTATGCATTTTTTCACGTGCTTCTGGGTCAGCTGTCTTAACAGATTTTTCCAACCATTCAAAGACAAGTTTGATTGTTTGAAGGGCGATACCGTCTGTGTAGTCGTTAGCAAAGTTTGAAGTGTAGGCTTCAGTAGCATGAGTCAAGACGTCCATACCTGTATCAGCTGCGATGAAGTCTGGAACTGACTCAACCAAAGCAGGGTCAACAATGGCAATAGTTGGTGTCAATGAGTAGTCAGCCAATGGGTATTTACGGTTGTTTTTCTTATCAGAGATAACGGCAAATGGTGTTACTTCTGAACCTGTACCTGAAGTTGTTGGGATACCGATGTATTTCGCTTTCTTACCAAGTGATGGGAAGCGGAAGGCACGTTTACGGATGTCCATGAATTTTTGAACCAAGTCACGGAAGTCGATTTGTGGTTGTTCGTAGAAGAGCCACATTACTTTGGCCGCGTCCATTGGAGAACCACCACCAAGAGCGATGATTG
The DNA here is from genome assembly GCF_000185265.1 of Streptococcus oralis ATCC 49296. GTDB lineage: Bacteria > Bacillota > Bacilli > Lactobacillales > Streptococcaceae > Streptococcus > Streptococcus oralis_BC. The sequence goes on from NZ_GL622183.1 coordinate 244,073, forward strand.
TATCTGGTTCAAATGCTTTCATCACTTCAGCACCACGTTCTACAGTTGTGATGTCTGGATCTGGTTCAACATCTGAGAAGACTTGGATAGTTACACGGTTGCTACGTGCGTTCAATTGATCAATAACACGTTGAACAAAGCCAAGTTTTTCGATAGATTTGTCTGTAACAATCATAACGCGTTCAATATCTTCACATGTTTGAAGGTATTGGATAGAATTGCGTTCGAAGTAAATTTTTGAAGGAACTTTAAACCATTGCATATTATTTCTACGTTTCCCTACTTTCTTGATGTTTAGAAGGTTGATCGCACTTACGTTATCACCGACTGAGTTGTGTCCATATGAACCACATCCAAGTGTCAATGATGGAATGAAGGCATTGTATACGTCACCGATACCACCGAAAGTAGATGGAGAGTTCCAGATAATACGCATTGCTTTGATTTCTGTACCAAAGCGTTTAGCAAGAGCTTCGTCTTTTGTATGGATGGCTGCTGAGTGACCAAGTCCGTTAAACTCAACCATTTGGCGAGCTTTTTTAAGACCGTCTTCTGTATCTTCAGCTTTTAGGACAGCGATAACTGGTGACAATTTTTCACGAGTCAATGGTTCTTTCGGTCCTACTTCTGCACATTCTGCAGCCAAGATGTTTGTTCCTTCTGGAACGCTGAATCCTGCTTGTTCTGCAATCCATGCTGCTGGTTTACCAACGATGTTTGCATTTAGTTTAGCACCTGCACAGTTTTTGCTGTTAGCTTTCACACCGAAACAGAATTCTTCAAGAAGGGCTTTTTCTTTTTTGTTTACAAAGTAAGTGTGATATGATTTGAATTCTTCTACAAATTCGTCATACACTTCTTTATCAATGATAACCGCTTGTTCTGATGCACAGACCATCCCATTATCAAATGATTTAGACATAACGATGTCATGAGCAGCTTGACGAAGGTCAGCAGATTTTTCTACATAGGCAGGAACGTTTCCGGCACCTACCCCAAGAGCTGGTTTTCCACATGAGTATGCAGCTTTAACCATAGCATTCCCACCAGTTGCAAGAATAGTTGCAACACCTTCGTGGTTCATTAGCGCTCCAGTTGCTTCCATAGATGGCTTTGTAATCCATTGAACACAGTTTTCAGGAGCACCAGCTGCAATCGCTGCATCGCGAACGATTTGTGCTGCGTGTGCTGATGATTCTTGAGCTGATGGATGGAAAGCAAAAACGATTGGGTTGCGTGTTTTCAAAGCAATCAAGGATTTGAAAATCGCTGTTGAAGTCGGGTTTGTTGTCGGAGTGACACCACAGATTACCCCTACAGGTTCCGCAATCTTTGTCAAACCTGTAATTGGATCATCTTCGATAACTCCAACTGTTTTAACTCCACGCATATTGTTCACTACGTGTTCGCAGGCAAATAGGTTTTTTGTTGCCTTATCTTCAAATACCCCACGACCAGTTTCTTCAACTGCATGTTGCGCAAGGATACCGTGCGCGTCAAGTGCGGCAACCGAAGCTTTTGCCACGATATAGTCAACTTGCTCTTGGTTCAACTTGCGCATTTCATCAAGCGCAACCAAGGCTTTTTTCACGAGACCATCGACATGCTTTTCAGCAGCAAGTTGTTTTTCCTCTGGGGTTACTGTTTTTTTATCAGCCATATTATCCTCCATAGCCTTTAAGGATGTTATCCTTTGTTAATTTTTTCACAAGTTTATTATAACTCTTTTTTTATACTTTGTAAACAGTTTCATAAGCATTTCACAAAGAAATTTTCTAAGATTGTGATTTTTTTCTCAATATATCTATACAATAGAGTTTTGTCTGGACGATTGTGAAATTATGGAAAAAATTTTTTTATTTCACAAAGTTTTTCTAGTTGATAGTTAGTTATCGAATTCAAAACCAGAAAGCGCTTTCTTTCTGGTTTTAAAAAATAGTCTCCTAACTTGGAGACTACTGTTTTTGCTGAAAAACCCCTTGTTTAAAGGTTCCTTCATAAACGACTTCTTGCTCTGTAGTCAACTTCCCTTGACCTTCAGCCTGACCATTTACAAAATCACCTTCGTATTTCCAGCCATCTTTTGATTGGAAAGTCCCTTTTCCATTAAAGGCTCCATTATTGAAATCACCTGTATATTGGTCTCCATTTTCAAAGGTCAGGGTTCCTTGACCATTCATTTTCCCTCGTACCAAGGTGCCATCATAAACAAGAGCTCCACCATCAAGTTTCAGGACACCCTTTTTAGGCGTATTTAGCAGAAATACCGAAAGAGCACAGAGTACCATTACGACCACTGCAATGAGCTCTAACCTAGGACGAGTTAGGTAAACTCTACACTTCTCATAAAATTGTTTAAGCTTTTCCATTGTCACTCTCATTTTCTAATCGATCTAGCCAGCTTTGACATCCACTTGTAATACGAGCATAGGTTTCCTCAAAATCTCCTGTATACCAAGGATCTGGGACACTTTCAGCCGCAAAAGAGTAGATCTTGTACTGTAGTTCCTGAGGACACATGTGACGCAGATCTGAAAGGTTTGAAGCATCCATACCGATAATGTAATCAAACGATTCAAAGTCTTCCCTGCCAATCTGAAGCGATGTTTTATCTTTGTCATACGGGATCTGATATTGCTGGAAAATTCCTTGCGTTCCCTTATGAATCGGATTGCCATGTCCCCATGATGACGTCGCCCGACTCTCGATGTGGTAATCGCTCGTCATGGACTTCATCACAAACTCTGCCATGGGACTTCGGCAAATATTTCCTAAGCAAACAAATACTATTTTTTTCATCCCTTTTCCTCTCATCTCATAGAAAAACGGGAGTGACAGGTCCCGTTTTATTCTTCGATTGCTCCGCCTTCGTCAACAACTGTTCCTTCTGGTGTCACAGCTTCTTTGAGTGGCAAAACGGTCTTAATCGCAGCCAATTCAAAAGTCAAATAAACGCCATCTACATCCAGTACGATTGTACCTTTCTCAGTATCTACTTCATCCACTGTTCCGTAAAGCCCACCAATTGTAATGACTTCATAGCCTTTTTGAAGCTTGTTCAAGCTTTCCATACGCTTTTGTGCTTGTTTCTTTTGAGAACGTTGCATAAAGAACATCAAGGCAAACATACCTACAAGCATGATCAAAAATGTTAAATTTGGACTAATATTTTCCATAGTATTTTCTCCTTTGTATTTTACATAGGACTACTATATCAAATTTCAGCTACTTTTACAAGGTTGTGCCTTGTTTTTATGATGATAAAAAAATCAGAGTTTTCACTCTGATTTTTGTGATTATTTCAAGTTTTGAACGACTTTGACTAGATTTTCTACCGTAAATCCATACTCTGCCAATACTTTTGGTGCTGGGGCAGATGCTCCGAAGGTATCAATACCGAGAACTGCACCATCAAGACCAACATATTTGTACCAGTTTTGAGTTGCACCCATTTCGACTGCAACACGACGGCGGACTGCATTTGGAAGAATTTCTTCCTTGTAAGCTGCATCTTGTGCGTCGAAGACATCTGTAGATGGCATGCTGACTACGCGGACTTTTGCGCCTTGGCTAGCCAATTCTTTGGCAGCTGCGACCACCAAATTCACCTCTGAACCTGTTGCAATCAAAATTGTATCAAAGTCTGCTGCATTTTCATAGACAACATAGGCACCTTTCGCAACTTTGTCAAAGTCTGTTCCTTCTTCGACAGTCAAGTTTTGACGTGTCAAGACAAGGGCAGTTGGTGTTTTTTCGCTTGTCACGGCAAGGTACCAAGCTGCTTGAGTTTCACGCGCATCTGCTGGGCGGAAAACATTGAGATTTGGCATAGCACGGAGACCTGCTAAGTGTTCAACTGGTTCGTGAGTTGGACCATCTTCACCAACTGCAATAGAATCGTGAGTAAAGACATAAGTCACAGGAAGTCCTTGCAAGGCTGACAAACGAACAGCCGCTTTCACATAGTCAGAGAAGACGAAGAAAGTACCACCGTATACACGAAGTCCACCGTGAAGGGCCATCCCGTTCAAAATCGTTCCCATTGCAAATTCACGAACACCAAACTGAATGTTGCGGTTCAAGCGATTAGCGTCGTCTTGAAGTCCGTCCGTTTTGATATATGTCATGTTTGAGTGAGCGAGGTCAGCTGAACCACCTAAGAAAGTTGGCAATTTAGCAGCTACAACGTTCAAAGCATCCTGGCTTGAATTACGAGTTGCTTGAGAAAATCCATTTTCTAAGGCTGGGAAGTCTGCTGGAGTAACTTTAACTGGATCACGTCCGTCGATAATAGCTTCTACTTCTGCAGCCAGTTCTGGATGAGCCTCTTTATAGTCAGCAACTAATTTAGTCCAAGCTTGATAAGCTGATGCGCCACGGTCTGCAACATTTTCTTTGAAATCAGCATAAACTTGCTCTGGAATTTCAAATGGTTCATAGTCCCAACCGAGAGCTTGGCGAGTCGCTGCAGTTTCATCTGCTCCAAGAGGAGCACCGTGTACGGCATTAGTTCCTTGTTTGTTTGGAGAGCCGTATCCAATAACAGTCTTCACTTCAATCAAAGATGGTTTGCCTGAAGCTTTAGCTGTTTCGATAGCAGCATGGATTGCTTCCAAGTCTGTTCCATCTTCAACCAAGGCTGTATGCCAACCGTAGGCATTGTAACGGTCACGAACACTTTCTGTAAAGGAATCTTTTGTCTCACCATCCAAGTTGATGTCATTTGAATCATAAAGAACCACCAACTTGTCAAGTTTTTGCAAGCCTGCGTATGAAGCCGCCTCACTTGAGACACCTTCCATCAAATCTCCGTCTCCACAGATAACGTAAGTATAGTGGTCAAAGATATTGAAACCTTCGCGGTTATATTTGGCTGCTAGGAAGCGTTCTGCTTGGGCAAAACCAGTAGCAGTAGAAATCCCTTGTCCTAGAGGACCAGTTGTAGCGTCAACCCCTGCTGTATGACCAAACTCTGGGTGACCTGGTGTTTTTGAACCCCATTGGCGGAAGTTCTTGACTTCTTCCATGCTAACATCTTCAAAACCAGAAAGGTGAAGAAGGGCATAAAGAAGCATAGAGCCGTGTCCTGCTGAAAGAATAAAGCGATCGCGGTTGATCCAGTTTGGTTGAGCTGGATTGATACGAAGTTGCTTTGTAAAGAGGCTATAGGCCATAGGAGCAGCCCCCATAACCACCCCTGGGTGACCTGAGTTTGCTTTGTTGATGGCGTCAATACCTAGAAAACGAATTGCATTAACAGATAGATTTGACATAGAATTTCCTTTCTCTTTGAGGTGATTAATGAATCACACATCCTATTTTACTATTATATGAAAAAATGCATAGAATAGCAATAAAACAATTTGCGTTCATCTAACACATTTGATTTTCTATTCCCTCGTCACTTCATAGTACGGAAGCAAGCGCGCATATGCCTCTTCTAGCTTCTCCAATATCGCTTCTACTGACTGATTTGCAATGAAGGAAACATCTGCCTTAACCAAAACTTTACGAACTTCCTGACTTCTCAGCTTCTCTCGTAAAGCACAACGATTCTCCTCAGTAACCTCCACCTTATGACTTTCTCCATTTGAATAGACTAGATAATAAATTCCTTCTACCGCTGGAAGTTCTAAAAGCTTGGCCTGCTTGTCTAAGGTCTGTTCGTCTTTCTTGCGCTCGATGAAACTGACTTCCAAAGAAATCCCATAATTAGCAGGTGTTCCATACAAACGAAGAGCCATCATAGGTTCTGTCACTTGTCCGTCTCTCTGTAGATAGGCCCAGAAATGCGGTCGCAAGCGTTGCGCTTGGTTCATCCACTGACTAGTCTGTTGCAGTTGCCATTCTGGATGACTAGCTTGAAAGGTTTTGGCCAATTCTGTAAAAGACTTCCGAGCCTCTTGACCTTTTTGCCGCAAGGTCAACATCTTTTCTCTTTCATCGCCAGCTTTATCAGGATTACGGTACTGGACTCCTGCAAATGATAGGTATTCTCTAACTGTTTTCAGCATATCTGAATCTTTCCTTTCCTAGCAAAAAATCAGGATGAACCTGATTTTGCTTTGCTTATTCTGCATCTACGACAACATAGCGATTTGGCTCGTCACCTTCAGAGTAACTCGTCACGCCATCCATGCGTGAAATAATGCGATGGATTATCTTGCGTTCGCTATTTGACATTGGATCAGTTTGTTGACTACGCCCTTCCTCTAAAACGCGAGTCGCCAATTTTTGAGCGTAGGTTTGCAAGACTTCTGCACGGTGTTCAACATAATCATTGACATTGATCGTGATGTAGAAGGTTCTTGAATAGCGGTTATAAAGATAATTTTGAGCCAATAGTTGCAAGGCCTTCAAAACTTTACCATGATAACCGATAATACGGCCTGGTTCATTGGTGTCAATTTGAAGATTGATGGTGCGGCGATTGTAGTCGCTTGAAATCGTCCCTTCAACATCCATATCATCTACAATGGTTTGAACGTAGCTAGCTACTTCAGTTGCCACCTGTTCGATGTCATAACTTGGTTCTACTTTCAAGCCTAAATCTTCCAAAGATTGGCTTGTTGCTTCCTGGGTTTCAGTTTCTTTTTCTGGAGCAGATTCCACCTCCTCGGTAGTATCCTCTGGTTCCAATTCATTTAAAATTGAAATATGGCCTGTTTCTTCCAAAATCGTGCTGGCGTGCTTTTCATTTTTCAGGATTTCAGCCTTGACCTCTTCAGAAACGCCTTGACCTTCTTCTTCAATCTTCTTAATCGCTTCAACTACATGCCCCAAATCAACAGTTGCTTCACTTACTGTTTTCACGGGTTCATTTTTTTCATTGACTTCTTTTGGAACCCCTTTAATGGCCTGCTGATTGGCTTTGATCACTGTCGTTTCACTAATCGCTTCGATATCAACTTGAGCTAGCTTCTTACCAAACAAGCCTAAGAATCCTTTTTTCTCTTTCGAAACGACCTTGATGTGGGCCTTCATTCTTGGAATGTCTAATTCTTTCAATCCTTTTTGGATTGCTTCTTCAACCGTTGAACCTGTAAATAATACCATTATCAGATTCCTCCTTATTTTTTCTTTTTCTGTGCTTTTTTCAAAGCTCTTCTCTTCTTGCCTTCTAAATCTTTTTCTGCTTGCGCCACTGCTTCTCTTTCAGCAATAATCTTGAAAGGATTGTTCAAGAAATAGGTTTGCAAAACTTGGTAAGCATTGGATACGGCCCAGTACAAGGCTACACCACTTGGGGCGGAGATGGCAAAAACAAAGATCAATACAGGCATACCATACATCATCCCTGTCGTAGCTCCACTTTTTTCAGACAAAGCTTTATTCGATAACCAGCTACTCAAGAAGGTAAAGACTGCCGCCAAAATCGGAAGGACAAAACTTGTATCTACTCCTCCCAAATTAATCCATAAAAAGTGACCTGTTTTCAAAAAGTCTACTCGACTCAAGGCTTGAAAGAGCGCCAAGAGAACCGGCATTTGTATTAAAATCGGCCAGAGAGAGGAGGAATGTTTGATTCCTAACTCTTTATAAACCTTGCGCATCTCCTGGTCTAGCTGGGTTCTACTTTCCATATCACGACCCGGATATTGCTCTCGCAAAGCCTTGATGCGTGGTTGAGCCTCTTGCATTTTTCTAGAGGCAACCATCTGTGTCTGAAAGACCGGCAATAAAATCGTCCGGATCAAAATCGTGAAGAGAATAATCCCCACTCCGATACTAATGTCAAAGGACAAAAAGCGGATAATTTCAGCAAAAAAATAGACGAATTTGCTCCAAAAGTCTGTCGAATCTGCTGTTATATCGCTAGCTGTACCATTTGTTGCACAGGCTGTCATGATAAACAAGGACAAGCCCAACAAACTAGTCAACTGTAGTTTCTTTTTCACTCCCATTTCCTTCCTGGTAAATCTTTGATAACTTTAATACGTGGAGTAGGTTTTTCTCCATCTCTGCATATTCCAAGGTTTCCACCCCTTTTCGGGCAATCACGACAAAATCAACATGCTCTACTAAACTCCCTTTTACACTTTGTAGAATGTGCCGGATTCGTCTCTTGATTTGATTTCTGGTAACTGCATTCCCCAGCTTTTTGCTGACGGACAGTCCTACTCGAAAATGGTTTTGCTGGTTTTCCAATTGGTAGACAACAAATTTTCGATTGGCAAAACTTGTTCCGTCCTTGAAAATCGCCTTAAAATCTTTCTCTCTTTTTACACGAAAGCTTTTCTTCAAAACTCAACTCCATCTATTAAATTACTACTATTATACCATATTTTTTGAAAAAGCCAATAACAGCAAGGTTTTAGACATTTTCTACATAAAAAAAGCTGGAAAATCTCTTTTCCAACTTCTTTTCACAATCAAATTTTATGTGTATTTACTTATTTTTTCAAGCGCTCAACATCGCGTGCAATCACCAATTCTTCATCTGTTGGAATAACCAAGACACGGATTTTCGCTGCGTCAGTTGAGATGTCTCCCGTTACGCCAAAGACGTTCTTTTCTGGATCCACATCACAACCAAACCAAGAGATACCTGAAATGACATCCTCACGAACCAAAGCTGCATTTTCACCGATACCTGCTGTGAAGATAATCGCATCTGCTCCATTTAGGACTGCAAGGTATTGACCGATATGTTTTTGGATACGATCAACATACATTTCATAAGCCAAAGTCGCATCATGGTCTCCTGCTTCCATAGCAGCAATCACATCACGCATATCGCTTGACTGACCAGAAACTCCCATGAGCCCTGATTCACGATTGAGAACGCGACTAATATCTTCTGGGGTATTGAAATCCTCTGTATATTGCATGAGATAAGGGATGATAGCAGGGTCAATATCTCCTGTACGAGTTCCCATCATCACACCGCCGAGTGGTGTGAATCCCATAGAAGTATCCACAGATTTCCCACCCTTAACAGCTGTGATAGAAGCCCCGTTACCAATATGGCAGGTAATCAATTTCAAATCTTCTAGAGGACGACCCAAAAGTTTCGCTGCTTCTCCAGCTACAAACTGGTGGCTTGTCCCGTGGGCACCATATTTACGAACCTTGTTGTCTGTGTAGTATTTAGTTGGTAGAGGGTAGCGATAAGCCTTCTCTGGCATGCTTGTGTGGAATGAGGTATCAAATACGACAACACTGGTAATATCTGGAAGCAATTCCTTAAATGCGCGAATTCCAGCTGCGTTAGCTGGATTGTGAAGAGGAGCCAACAGTCCCAATTCCTCAACTTTTTCTAACACATCTCCCTCAACAACTGTTGATTCCTTGAAATATTCACCACCTGCAACGACGCGGTGGCCGACACCTGTAATCTCATCGTACCCTTTGATAATGTCAAAACGAATCAAGTCATCCAATAAAATTTTAACGGCTTGTGTGTGGTCTTCAATATCAAGAATTTGTTGCTCCGAACGACCGTCAAATTTTACTGTTGAAATTGAATCTTTCAATCCAATACGTTCAATCAAGCCTTTAGCCAAAACTTTTTCCTCAGGCATTTGATAAAGTTGCCATTTCAAGCTTGAGCTTCCTGCATTGATTGCAATTGTTTTTGTCATAAGATGATACCTCTTTTTTAAGCGTTTTCATCTATTATAACAAAATCTCTTTTATATTTCAGTACCTTTGCTCCAATTTTGAAAATTTTCTTTAAAGTTCAACAAAACTGACGGATCTTGCAAGCTAGTAAGAGGATAGACAAAGGGTTCTAGTTCTTTATCTCCTTTCTTCTGTAAGACAAAAATACTTTTAGCTTGGCTTGCAGTTGAGAAAATATCCTCTGGCAGAGCGATGATAGCAGCCAGACTCACTTCGTCTTTGAGCCACCCTTTTAATAAGTCACTTTGAGGACTGGTCAATAAATCACTCGGAGCTAGAAAAATAGCATAGCCATCTGACTTAAGGTACTTGAGACCTTGCTCCATCAGCAAATGGTGGGCATAGGTATGCTCTTGACTAGAAGCCACTTGATAGCGAGAAGCGATGGCATCGTCTGGGTAATAGCCTACAGGCAAGTCGCTGATGACCACGTCGCTTTCTTTAAGCATTTGCGGACGAACGGCATCTCCTTGGACAAATCCTGCCTGCAAACCGATCACATCTGCCATACTAGCCGCCAGATCAATTAGCAAATCATCCACTTCGACTCCCAAGTAATCCACTTTTTTAGAGAGAGAAGTCAAGAAAGTAGCCCCCAAAATGCCCATACCAGAGCCTATTTCGAGGATGCTAATTTCCTCTTTATGAAGCAACTCTTCTACAACAAGTACCAAGAGGAGGGAAATGACATCCGGTGTAAACTGGTGATTGGCCTGTAAAGGTTCCGTTTGTCCTGCCTTCATCAAGAGAAACTGGTAGGTCTTGAGCCACTCTTCCTTGCGAAGCGCTAGGCGTTTAAGGGCTTGATTGTTCTCCTTGACCTGCTCTAGATTGGTCTCGCCATCTAGATAGATACTATTTTGCTCTACCAAGGCGTCATAAAAGTTGGTCGCCAAATCACTTTGGATGACTTGGACATTCTCTAGTAAATACGTATAAGCTTGTTCAATTTTTTCAAAATCCATATTTCTATCTTATCAAATTTCCCTCCTTTTTTCCATTCCTATAGAAAAATCACTCCCTTACTAGGCGAGTGATTTTTGGGCTACTGTTAAAAAGAGCTCTGCGTAATTTCCTAGGAAAAGACCTTCGGCACTGTAAAGGATCTGACTGTCAATGCTCGAAAAACCAAACTGGGCTAGCTTGTTTTCCAGTTCAGCTAAATCAAAACCATGATGGTTGGTATCTGTCTTGACAAAATCAGCGATGAGAACTTGTCCATTCTCCCTAAGGTGATGGTGAAACATGGCAAGAGTCGCATCTAGATCAGGCATATGATGAAGAACCCGACTGACTACAATTAGGTCAAATTGTTGTTCCAAGGGATTTGCCAGTAAATTCTGCTCCAAAAACTGGATATTCTTGATGTCTTGTTGCTCTGCTTTCAAACGGGCTTGCTCCAGCATTTTCTCCGAGATATCTACAAGGGTAACCGACTTGGCCTGCTTGGCTAGGGGCAAGGCTAATAGACCCGTTCCACCACCAAAATCCAGTATTTCCTTGTCTGATAGAAGAGCAATCTGTTTTTCAACTACTTGACACACCAAATTTGCAAGAAAGATATTTTTGGGCGAATCAAAGGTTTCTGCTTTGTGATTAAAATCATGTTTCATGCTTTTAGTTTAGCACAAAGTAGTTGAATTGACTAGGAATTGTCTTTCTTTTCAGACTTCTCTTCTGATTTTTTCTTCTCTGCTTGATTGCTTGAATCAGTCGCTACCTCTTCCTTTTTAGCTGTTTTCTTTTCTTGGGTTTTCATCGTAGGAAAGAGAAATTCATAGTTGCCCTTATTCATACGAACACTTGTTGCAAAACCTGTTTTCGTATTTTGATATCTGACTTTTCCTAAGTTAAAGACTCGTTCTCCACTTTCTTGCTCAGCCTTATCCTTACTTCGCTTGGCCATGGCAAAAGCGATCAACTTTTCTTTGTTTAGGGCAAAGTCTTTGTGATGGGCGACTTGCCGATTTAAATAAAACTGCAACAACAGACTAAAGATGGCTGCCATGGTGACTGCATATAAAAGAACGCCTGCCTTAACTTTTTGTTTTTTCCACACGATAGATGAACTCCCTTTCTAAGCCCTTTTGAAATTGGAAACGAAAGCGAACCAATTGATTTTCCTCTGTAATTTGAGCTGATTTGAGTCCATAAACCATCGGCTGATAGCCCCGTCCGCTGGTATCCGTTTTTCGAAAATCATCCGATTTAGACTTCCCTATAGAGATATCCTTACCATCTTGTTTTAAATAGAGGCGATTGCCTTCTACCTTTTCAAACTGCGAACGCTCTAACTCTGCCTCCAGTTGATCCACAAACAAGAGCCACTCCTTTTGCTCGCTTTGCTGCTGGTAACGAACTTCTGAAATGAGGAGCTGACTCATAGCTTGAAAAAGGAGCAAGCCTCCGCTAATGACGATAAGGGCAATCAGAGATTCTAATAGAGTGAACGCTCTTACCTTACTGCTCTTTAAGGTCGAGCAACTTCTCTGAACCATGGTAGACCTCCAATCCCTTTTCACTAGCAAACACCTGAACCTCCACTCCATTTATGTTTACCTGATTTTGCCCTGTTTGCAGAGCCATCTTCGCCACACGCAAAACTTCTTCCTTTTGCAAGATTTCTGCCTCTTCTTGTCTATTTTTCTGAATTTGCCCCAAAAGAAGGGTCGCAATGCTGGCAAACACAGCCAAAGATACTACTGCTTCTAGTAAGATTACTGCCCTAATTTTTTGTTTCCTTAATGCGTTTAATTTTTCCATTTCCTAGATATAATTGATAGCGAATCGCTCCTTTGCTGGTTTGAAATTCAACCTTAGCCAGGGACGAATTGCCTCCAGCTCGGTCAAATATAATGCTTTGTCCTGAGGGTGCCTGAATTCCTTTAGGAACGGTCAAGTTTTGACTGCCATTGCTGATGGTCTGTCCGTCTAAGCTTAAACTTGTCTTTTGTTGACTAGCTACACTACGTTTTTGGGTCTCCCGATAGAGTTCTTCAAACTCCATAAAGAAAATCTGCTCATCCACCGCTGCAAAACTGGATTGAACAGAACCAGACAAGCCCAGGGCAAGGATACTCACAAGTCCCAAAACTAAGAGACTTTCCAGCATAGTAAAGGCCTTAATCTGCAACAGTTTGACTTGTTTTTTGTTTTGCATGGTAGTCTTTATAAGCTTTGGCTTGCTCAGCTGTGATACGACCGTCCGCTTGTAATTTGCTGAGGCTGGCGTCATCATTTTTGTCCAAACGATAGAGTTCTGCCTGGCTTTCCACAACCTTGACAACAGCAGCTTTTCCTTTATCATCTACGGCATCCTTTTGCTTGGTCAAATTGGGCACAAAGAGCAAGAGGAGTACGCTGATGATAAGCAAGACGACTAACATTTCTACCAAAGTGAAAGCTTTAACCTTGGCTTTTTTTAAATTTGTCATGAGTTTTTTCATTTTAAAAATTTACCTCCATATTTTGATACATGGGCATAAGCATTGCCGCATAAAGTAAAACGATAATCAGAGCCACAAAGATAAAAACCAGTGGCTGTACCAGATTCATGGTACGATTAACTCGGGTAAAAAAGGCTTCCCAAGTTTTTTCAGCATAGATTTCCAACTCACTCCCCAGCTTGGACTTGACTTCTCCATACTCGATGATGAGACTCAACTCCTTTTTAAAGAAAGGATAGGTCGCTATGGTTTGAGAAAATTCGCGGCCATTTTGCAGGGCTTGAGACAAATCTTGACCGATTTCTTTAAAGAGCTGGGAACCTTGTTCCTGCATGATCTGAAAAATCTGCGTCAGCTCCATTCCCTGCGAAATCATATTGCCCCATTCACGCGCGTAATAAGCCGTCAAATACGTCTGGATAAAGATTCCTAGAAAGGGAACCCGTGCCAACATCGAAAAGACCCGCATCTTGGAACTTCTTTTGTAAAAAGTGAGGGCTAAAAGTACAGATAGAGAACAAACCAACACTAGTCCCAGAAATATTTGTGGCAGATTGCCGATGATTTGAGTGGCGATATTGCTACTGTCCAGTTGGGGGAGCAAATAATTCCTGAGCCCCAACATGATTAGCAGGAGAAATCCCAGCAAAATCAGGGGATAAGTCGCTACTTCAATTAACTTCTTCTTGACCTTGGACAAATTATCCAGATATTCTTCTATCTTCCCCAGACTCAGATGGAGATTTCCATGAACTTCAGCTAGAGATAATTGGGTCACGATAGCACTTGAAAAGCCCAAACTTTCCATCATTTCTGAGAAGGATTTCCCCTGAGACAAGCCTTGGTGCATCTGGGCTACATAGTCCTTTTCCAGCAAAGCACTTCTGCCCAAGAAAGAAATAATTTCCACCAAATGAAAGCCACTGGAGAAGAGATTGTTAAACAAGGTAATGATTTTCTTCTGCTTAGCTGTAGCTAATTTTTTCCGTTTCAGCCTGAAGACTTGTGATATGTCCATCTTTAAGAAGCTGATCAATCTGCTCATTCCAGCTAGTTGGCTGGTGTTCTTGATAGTCTTTGTTTGCAAAGTCAACGATTCCTCCTCCCCCAATTAATCTCTGGTAGCAGACTCCTTGCAGGACAACTGCTAGTTCCTCCTCCGTCACACCCAACTCCAGAAGGCGTTCATAAACACCTCGGATACTCTTGGCATGAATGGTTGAAAAAACTGTCGCCCCTGTCAAACTGGCTCTGACCACTGCACGCGCTGTCTCGCTATCACGAATTTCACCGATAATCAAGAGGTCAGGACGATGCCGAAGAGACAGTTTGATCAGATTTTCATAGGTCAATCCAATCGCCTCATTCAACTGCAACTGGAGCATGTCGTCCTGCTTGATCTCGACAGGATCTTCAATGGACATAACCTGCTGTCCTTTAAACAGAGACTTGGCTAATTCGTGCATCAAGGTCGTCTTGCCACTTCCAACTGGACCCGCAAAAAGGTAGAGCCCCCGTTGCCTGTACTGCTCACCCAGTTCGTTCATATCCTGAAACCAGAAATGCAGGTCCTGTTCCTCATCGTGCAACAAACGAATGACCAAACTCTCATATCCCCGATAATCTCCCACGGTAGACAAACGCAGAGAAGACTTCTTCTCCCCATGCTGATAGTCGCAAGACCCCAGCTGACTACGCCTCTTCTCTCCTACGTTCATACCCGCCACAAATTTAAAATGACTAATCACAGCAGCTAAAACATCAAACTCATAGGAGTCAACTAGACACCGTTCGTCTCCAACCCGCATGTGAAGCTCATAGGACTTTTCCTTGGGGATAAAATAGATATCCTGAGCCTTCTTTTCTTTTGCAGTAGCAATAATTTTCTGTGCAATTTCTTGTACCATATCGCCCTCCTTATCTAACTATTCGCAAAAAAATAAAAAAAGCAACTTAAAAAGTTACTTTTTTATCTCCATTTCATACGGCAAGAACGGTGTTTTTCTTGACCTGTTTGTTTTTCATAACCTGGACGTAGCTTTTCATCGGGGATGACTTGCTCATCCTGTAAAAGTGCCAAAGAATGGTACTGTTGCAAATACTCATCACACTCATCACACCAGCGTTTATCAGCAGGATCCCAAAAGATAGTCATCAAATCACTCCGACTCTTATAAAGAGGATTCTTCTTTTCCAGCTCAAACCAGCATGATTTATAATATTTTAGAGCATCATAATACTTGTCAAAAGATTGACTCATGATGACATCTTCTTCCCAACCTTCTATGAACCACCACGGTTCAAAATCCCCATACATTTCTATAACACGATACATTCTTACTACTTCCTTTGTATCGTATATTATATCTAATTTTTTATTACAAGAAAAGGATTTTGCTTGTTTCCCCCATTAGCAATTTCTTTAATCCTATTATTTTCATCTGATAATAAAAATAGGAGTCCTTTATTGACCCCTATTTTATCTTCTTAGGCTTGATAACGTTTCACACCGTCTAGATAGGTTGCTACCAATTCCAAATCTTTATCTAGTACGATAAAGTCAGCCTCGTAGCCTTCACGGATTTGGCCACAGACATCATCGATGTGAACAGATTTTGCTGGGTTGAGGCTGGCCATCATGACTGCTTCATGCGGATTCGCAATTCCCCATTCGACCACATTCTTCAAACCATCTTTGAGTTTAAGGATAGAACCTGCCAAATTGCCTGTCGATTTGAGGCGAGCAGTTCCATTAGCAACAACTACTGGGAATTCTCCCAACATGTAATCTCCATCTTCCAAGCCACCAGCTGTCATACAGTCTGTGATAAGGGCGATATTTTCAGTTCCTTTTTGCTTGAGCAAAATATCACAGGCCTTTGGATCTACGTGGTGACCGTCACAGATCAACTCTGCATAAGTATGTGGCAATTCATACATGGCTCCCACCATACCGAGCTCACGGTGAGTCAACCCACGCATCCCATTGTAGGCATGTACCCAAACACTCGCTCCAGCATCGACTGCTTTTTTAGCTTCATCAAAAGTCGCATTGGAGTGTCCAAGAGCAACAGTCACTCCTTCACCCGTAATTGTACGAACAAAGTCTTCTACACCTTCACGTTCTGGCGCAAGGGCAATTTTATTGAGCAAGCCATTGGCAGCTTTTTGCCAAGCACGAAACTCATCCATACGAGGATCTTTCATATAGGCAGGGTTTTGGGCTCCTTTGTATTTCTCTGTGAAATAGGGGCCTTCAAAATAGATTCCACGAATCTTGGCTCCACTTGCTTCCTGGTAACGAGCGCCGATATTTTCAGTTACCGCAAGCAACTGCTCGTAAGAGGAAGTCAACGTCGTTGGCAAGAAGCTGGTAACACCCGTGCTAAGCAATCCTTCACTCATGGTATGAAGGGTTCCTTCGATGTTATTGTCCATGACATCGACACCGCCAAATCCATGAATATGGGTATCCACAAGCCCTGGGGCAATGCTATAACCGGTATAGTCAATCACCTCAGCTCCTTCAGGAATCTGTTCTACATGTTTGCCAAACTTGCCATCCACAAGTTCCAAGTAACCGCCACGACGAACTCCGTGTGGGTAGAAAAACTGATCCGCTTTAATATAATTAGGCATAATGATAACCTCCTTGATAGATTGATTCTAGAATTTATTATGTCAATTACATTATAAACCTTTCTTTTTCATTTGTAAATGGTATAGACCTATTTTTCGTGGATATTTTAAAAGAGCTGGATTTCTCCAACTCTTTAATTTTATTTTGATTTTACAGGCAGTTCTTGAGCATCCTTAACAGCAGCTGCAATCGTTTCTGCGTATAGCTTAGCACCTTCTTCGAGCTTGCTATTGTCATTCCCAAAGTGGACTTGGTCGGTTCCAGCCCAGATTTCAGGGTGTTCCTTAGCAACCTTATTCCAGTCAGCTATGCTCACGTAAGGATTCTTTTCAGCTAATTCCCGTGCATAAGCCGCATACTGCTCCACTGATGTGTAAGTGTCCTTGCTCTTGTCTCCCTCATAAGGTGTCACCAGTATCAGATGGTGTCCTTTCGGTAGATTGTTCACGATGCTGTCCAAATCATTCTTATAGCCTTCAGGATTATTGACTCCCGTTGCAATGACAACTGTTTTTAGCAGCGCCTTGTTCTGACTGTTATTGAGCATAATATCGTTGGCTTGCTTGGTCGTTCGACTAACCTGGGCATTGATATTTGCTTCAGGAAGTGCCTCTTGTAAGGCTGTATTGGCACGCAAGGCTACCGAATCTCCTATTAGACTTGTTCCATCAGAAATTCCTAAACGACTCAGTTCAGCTTGTTCAGCAAGAGTCTTGGTTTGTCCTATATTGGTCTGAGCTTGTTTGAAACCATTGACCATCAAGTCTGTCTCAAAAGCTCCAACTTGAGGAGCCACAGCTATGATAATCAAGGCAATCAAGGTAAGAATGCCAGCAGCACCAGCACTAATTGGTTTAATATGAGGCAATCGACTAATCTTCCGTATTAAAGGATTGGATTTACCAGCAATCAATGGCTCAATAATATAGAAGGATAGGATAGCAAAGAAATAAGAAAAGATGATTGTCAGAATAACAGCAGGCAGATTACTCATCAGCTGAGAAAAGATAATATAAAAAGGCCAGTGGAAGAGATAAACCGCGTAGCTGGTATCCGCTAAAAATGTAATGATCCGAGGTTCTTGTATCTCAGGCGTTTTCTCATGCAAGACACGCGCAGCAAAAATCATGGTCACTGCCGCTAAACTTGCTAGCAAGAAGCCAAATAAGTACGCAAACAGGTAGGTGAACTTGACAAAGAAAGTCAAGAGCACTAACACCAAGAGACCTGCAGCAAATACCAGTAGATTCTGACGAATATCCCATGTCCGGTCAAACTGCTTGACTAAATCGCTCGTCTGACGAACCCCCACAACTGTCGCCAAAATGCTTCCTAAAAAGAAAGGATAAACATGGGTCAAACTTGAAAAGTAGACAGATGAATAGGAACTCGCCATTAGACTACCAATGAACATGGAGAAAAAGCTAATGATAAAAGCTCCAGCAGAAAGGAGAAAGACCATCCCTCTCAATTGACTACTAGATTTTGAACGTTTCGATAAGAACCAAACCGCTAAGCCCCAAAGGATATAGTAGTGAACCTCAACAGCTAGACTCCAGTTGTGAACAAAGAGATGCGGAATGAACTGGGATTCATAACTTCCCCCTGTTAACATTTCGTAGAAGTTGGTCATAAAACCGAGAACTCCAGCTATCTGGCCACCAATTCCAGCAACATAGTCTTGACGAACCAAGAAAGTAAAAGGCATGGTCACCAAAACCATCAGCACCACAGGTGGCACGATGCGGTAAAATCGTCTCTTAAAAAAGCTCAGTAAATCAATCTGGCGTGCCTTCCCAAATTCTTCTAAAAGGAGGGAGGTGATCAAAAATCCTGAAAAAGTGAAAAAGACATCTACCCCAAAGAATCCTCCAGGAAAGATTGTTTGAAAGAAGTGGTACAAAAGCACCAAAAGTAAACCTGTAATCCTAATCAAGGAAAACCATTTAATACGCATACGAGTCTATTCTCCATTAAATTAGGAAGCAAAACACCACCTAATTTCCATTCCATTATACTCCCTATTCTATCAAAAAAAATAGGAAAAATCCTAAGAGAAAACTTAGGATTTTGGCATTCTATTTTTACACTTTAGAAATTGCGCCCTGACTTGTTGTAGCCATATTTTTCTACAAAATACTCACGAAATTCCAAGAGATTGTCATCCATGATGGCTTGACGCACTTTCTTCATCAGATTGAGTAAGAAGTAGAGATTGTGGTAGCTAGTCAAGCGGATACCGAAGGTTTCATCAGCCTTGAGCAAATGACGAAGGTAGGCGCGTGTGTAGTTCTTACATGTGTAGCAATCACACTCAGGATCCAGTGGCGTAAAGTCTTCAGCGAATTGGGCATTTTTGACAACCAAACGACCTTGGCTGGTCATACAAGTCCCATTACGAGCGATACGAGTTGGCAAGACACAGTCAAACATATCCACACCACGAATAACCCCATCTATCAAGCTATCTGGCGCTCCGACACCCATCAAATAGCGAGGTTTGTTTTCAGGAAGAAGTTGAGTTGTGAAGTCCAAGACTGCATTCATTTCTTCGTGGGTTTCCCCCACTGCTAAGCCACCGATAGAGTAACCTGGGAAATCCATGCTGACAAGGTCATGAGCTGACTGACGACGAAGGTCTTCAAAGCCTGCCCCCTGTACAATTCCAAACAAACCTTGATCCTGTGGACGACGGTGAGCCTTCAAACCACGCTCAGCCCAACGGCTAGTACGCTCGATTGATTTCTTAACGTAGTCATAAGGTTGGTAAAACTGAGGACATTCATCAAAAGACATCATGATGTCGGAGCCTAGATTGTTCTGAATAGAGATGGCTTTCTCTGGTGATAGGAACATCTTGGAACCATTGAGATGGTTTTTAAAGGTTACTCCTTCTTCGGTGATATTTCGGCTATCAGCTAGGGAATAAACCTGGAAACCACCACTATCCGTCAAGATTGGTTGGTCCCAATTCATGAACTTGTGGAGACCACCTGCGCGTGCGATGAGTTCATCTCCAGGACGAAGCCAGAGATGATAGGTATTAGAGAGGATAATCCCTGATCCCATCTCCTTTAACTCCTCTGGTGACTGGGTCTTGACAGTAGCTTGGGTCCCAACTGGCATAAACATAGGCGTTGGAAAAGTACCGTGCGGAGTGATGATTTCTCCCAGACGAGCTCCTGTATGTTTTTCTTTCTTAATCAAACGGTATTTGATTGGTGAATCTGACATTTTTTACCTCCGAAGCTGGGAAAAACAGTCCCAGTTCATACTTTGTGCCCAAAGGCATACTGTATGATTTTATCAAAAAAACCAGGAACTGTCACGAACTATGGTATAAGTGACAAATGTTTTTCAATGCTTTCTGTTACTTATCAATAGTTGAGTTTTTGCTTATTTTTATTTAAAATCATTTCCGTTGATTTTCGTCATTTTTTTAAATCGTATTCATCTTCGTATTCATTTTCATACTCACATTTGCCCGTATAGTTGAGAAGGCTGCAATTTAGTTCTATTAGTTTACATTGGAGGGTGTCCCTCCAACTCCCCGACCTCTGGACAAGGTCTATTTTTTTTTGAAAAAATTTAAAAAAACTTCATCAAAATACTTGACTTTCTCGGTATACCGTGATATAATATAATCAAGATAAGGAAAGGAGGTGAGGAAGTTGAACAAAGAAGATTGGCTTAGGTTACTTGAAAAGGCAATAGATAATATTCCTGAAACAGTAACTGCTATCGCAAGTCTAGTAACCGCAATAACGGTCGCAAGGCAAAACAAAAAGCGTAAACCCAACTCCCGCAAAAGAAAAGGTAAACGCTAAGAGGTAGGGGCGAAAGCCCCTCACACCTCTATTTTATCAAATGAAAAGAGGAAAAGCAATGGTTAGTGCAATAGCTATTTTTATAATTGTGATCAACGTATATATCTATCTAAAAAATAAAAAGGACAAATAATATGAGAAAAGTTATTCAAGAATTATTAGACAGCCCGATGTCTACATCTGCTATTTCTCAAGGCGCTGGAGTTCCTTGGACTACTGTTTCTGACCTCAGAAAAGGAAAAACAAGCATGGACAAAATGGCGCTTCTAACGGCAGAAAAGCTCTATGAATTCGCTATAGCTGATAAGCAGTGATTTCGGTCACTGCTTTATTTATATCCATGTTCGATTTCAGCTTCACGTCGAATCTTTGTAGCTTCTTCCAAAGAAGCGTAGCTCCCTAAATACTTCGATTTCTTATCCACGTTGATAAATACTTGATATCTCTTTTTTCGCTTATTGAAATAGACACCTCGAACGCCCGTGCTACTTCTAGCAGTCGGCTTCGTAGATCTTCGACTCTCAGGATCTCGAATAGAGTCCATGTAGTCCTTGGATGCTCCACGTCTACAACCACAAGAGGTCTGATGGTCGATTAGATTATTATTGAGGATCACGCTTGCACCACAATGCTTACAGATGCAATTCCACCATACGCGCTGACTCTTCGAGTATGCCCGGTCAATAATCTTGAAGTTAGCAGTTTCAGTTCCTGTTAAGTCTTTGAATCGTTCATGCTTCTTCTCTTCGTTCAAGCATCCACAAGATTTAGTTAGACCGTTCTTTAATCTATATCTGAGGGCGTGATATAGATTGCCACAATCACATTGACAGAGCCATTTAATTTCTCCTTTAGAAGACCTCGTCCCGTCATCTTCTATGACAACGAGACGATTGAACCTCTGACCGATTATATTCTCTCTCATCGAATATTCTCCAAGTTGTTCTCAATCCATTCAAGTCGATTTTGACGGCCAGCAGGTATAGGCCTTGGGTCACGAGAATAGTTTTTGAATCGCATTTGAAGCATGTATGAACCTTCTCCTAGATTGCTACTTTCTAGGGCTACTTCGAGATAAGCATTAGCGATGAAGTTGCCGTCAGCAGTATACATTCTGCCAGTCCCTCCGATGATATCCTCACGGCTATTTTCAATCCATTTAATAAGTTGTTGCTTCTTGAATTGGTCGTAGTAAGCGTGGAATGTCATATTCATTTTAAGTGAATTGCTGAAATAATAGTGAGTTTGAGCCTTGCCAATCATAGCCAATTCAAAGTCTTCAAATAAGCGATCAAGCATAGCGTTCACTCTTGCAGCGCCCATCTTCTCGATAGAAGTCTCACCACTCTTGAATCTCTGCCAGTTGGCATCAGTGAACTTGATACCTGGTAGCTTATAGAAATCATTTTCATACCTGAAGTATCGTCCTACATATTCCAAAATTAAGTCTTTGATGTCGTTATTGATTTTCATTTTAGTTTCTCCTTTGATTTTAAATTAAGCAAGTACGCTCTTTGGATACCATTTAGTAGATGTTCCATAAGGTGTTACGATTTCAAGTTTAACTGCTTTTTCAGTTTCTTCAAGCAATTCATTGATGCTGATTGCACTAACAGACATGAAGGCTAAATCCTTCTTGTTGCGACCGTAAAATTCTTTCTCAGCGAACCATTTCTTAACTCCTTGGAACTTCACATTTGAAGAATGGAAGAAATAGAAATCATCAGCCATATTTTGACGCTTAACTGTCTTCCAAGCTAATTTCAAAGCTTCTGAGAATGTTACATCGTTCTTTTCATTTTTGAAGATTTTCCACGCTAATGTCATAACTTGTGATTTCATTTTGATTTCTCCTTTATTTATCTTACAAGCATATTATATATCATATAAGATAGTTTGTCAACAAAAAACATAAAGAAATTCAAACTTTTTTTATTTTAGAAAGTACTTTCAGATAAACAAAAAAACCGCAAGCTAGTGCCTGCGGTTTTAGTGTAATCTATTTTGAAAGTCCTTTCTGTTTTATTTATTTTTCTTCTTTTGGTTTGTCAACGACAGTGATAAGCCCGTCTGGTTCTGTTTTGAATGCTGGATCTGTGTGTAATTCACCGTTTGCCTTCAAGTAATACCAGCCGTCGCCTGATTTGACGAATTGTTTGGATAGCATGTAGCCGTCTTTTTCTTCCATGAAATACCAGGTTTCACGATATTTAACCCAGCCAGTAGCCATGCGGCCATCTGATTTGAAGAAATACCAGCGATGGTTGAGGAACATCCAGCCTGTGACCATTGCGCCACGCTTGTCTAAATAGAACCAATCTTTACCATCGTTGAACCAACGGTTGATTAGGCAGTATCCACGTTCATTGAAGTAGAACCACTCTCCCTTGATTTGCTTCCATGTTTTTGTGGGATAAGAGCCGTCTGACTCCTCCCACCACCAGCCAGAAGCATTTTGGCGCCAGCCAGCTTCAGACAGACCGCCTTCAATATCTTTCTTGAATTGCTCACGGCTAATGCCCCATTTTGCAAGATAAGGATATGGATCCACATGGTCAGAGTAGTTTCGAGGTTGATTGTATGTGCAATACTGATGCGTTTTAATTCCAGCCAAGCTGTCAGAATCCAGCGTCTTAGGAATGCCAGCTTCATCAGCAAGGTTACGCAGCAGTTCGACGTATAGCTTGTAATCACGCATGAATTCTTCTTTTGTGCTATGGCTCTCAATCAGTTCTACTTGTCCGTAGCCTTCAACGTTCCAGCCACCTCCTACATCATATGCTCCCATATCTGTGTACCAGGTCTGCATCACACGGCCGTTGCCGACAACGTGCGAAAAAAAGCCTGAATCAACAGGACGACGCATGTGGTAGTCTGCTTCATTTTGGGCAGTTGAGTTTGGATTGCCCGTTGAATGTGCATGAATTTGTCGGTATGGTTGTTCGCCAACTTGTGGTAAGTCAGTTCGTAGTCTGCTTGTATCAATATCCATGGTTGTTAGTCCTCGCTTGGTTCGTAGTATTCAAGAGCACGTTTGCTATCTAAAATCCCTGCTGTTGTTGGGTCGTTGACAACCCCAATCAAAACAAGGATATAAACGAATGTATTCACACCATCTTGAATGTTTTTAGGAATTTCAAGGCCGAACTGCTGAGCCATCAGGAAGATTGCTCCAAGAAGAGCAATGAGGGTTGCTTTGTTTTGTAAACGTAATTTCCAGTTGATCATGTGTTATTCTCCTTTGTTTTTATCTTCGTCATTCTCAAACAAGCGCTGAAACGCTTTTAAAATTGGCTGAAAAAGAGTGACATTTCCTTTTAGTTTGCGGTAATTTTCAATGAGTGATTGAAAAGTAAATGCAATGTACCCGAGATAAATTGAGTACAAAAATGCGAAGCCTGTTTTTTCAGGAAGTAGAACGGACATTGGGATAAGGATCATTAGCAAGAGAACCCCTAAAATCTTACGAAGGAGTCCGTTAATGCCGATTTTACTCTTATACTCGATGTCAGGGTTTGCAATAGCAGCAATCGTTCCAGTCACAAAATCAATGATTTCCATTGAGACAATCAGTGCTAGAGCGTACAATACCAGTCCGTCTTCAGTCTGGACGACACTTCTTAAAAAATTGAAAAATTCGATTTGCATATATCCCCCTTAATCAATACGTGGCATGACCACAGTAAGAACACCTTGCTGAAGCATATCAGCAAGCGACTGTTCTTTCCATGTGTAGCCCTCTGTTGGCTGCATTTGGAACTTAAAGATAGTCTTAGTTCCACTCGGCCATTTCGGATTCGTATCGAACGGATAAGGCATTGCGACAATATCGCCGTTTCCGTATCGTATACTTTTAACAAGTGGCTTGATGAACCCAGCTACTTTATTGTAAGCATAAGTTGGCATACCTCCATTTTGAGATACTGCCAAGGCAATCAAGACCTCAGTGATAGCTGATACCGTGTCAAGGTTTTCCTTGTTTTCGGTTGCCGCTTGTTCTACTTTGGTTGCCATCTCTTTGTTCTTTTGCAACTCTTGAGCTACTTTGCTGAATTTTTCGTTTTCTGCTCTGTTCGGGAAATTTTCCTGATACAAAACTTCAAGAGCCATTTCAAACAGCTCTGTGTTTGACAAACCGATTTTATCAGCCGGTAGCAAGATAGGTACGATAGCACCGTCTGAATTGACTAACGTGACCTTTGTAGCCGATGCTGTTCCGCTTGCGTCAAATTCTTGGGACTTTGTCCTATATTCTAATTTCATATATTTTCCTTTCGTTTATTAAGGGTAAGGGTCATTTGTAATATAAGTTATTGTACCCGTCCAATACTTATTTCCTTGAGATTTACTTGTAAGACGGATTTTCCCATCTGTTGCAAGGTGCAAGATAGCCGTACCTGTTACTGTTGAGTCTGAGATACCTTGCAATACAAAGCCAACCTCTTGAGTTGGTCTAAATCCTACAGGGATCGTTTCTTTGACTTCTCGATAATCTGAAAATGTGTCGATATTAGTGATTTTTCTTTCTGTTGAAATTGTAACCACATTCCCGTTTCTGACAGCATTTCCTATGACATCCCAGCCTAACTCTATCTTTCTTGTTGCTAGTTTCTGCAAGTCATTCTTTGTAGCAACCTCTTTCCAGTCGCTCCAGCGGTTAGCCATTCTATACCTTACTAACATTGTTTCAGTGGTAGCCGTCCAATAAGTCTGTACAACATATTGAGCGTCATCATAGACTTGAACCAACAACCAGCCATTCTGATTTCTTGGTCTATCAGGCGCACTGTGACTATAATACATACCATTTTTAAGGATATTATCAAGACTTTCTTTCGTTAAAATAGAAATTCCGTTATTTCGTGTCAGCTGGTGCTGTTGAATGGGCTTGTTGTCTGCGTAGATGCTTCCTTTGACATCAAGAGCGCCCTGCTCCCTGATTTTGTTGACGCCAACCCCTGAGCGGTCGTAAGACAATACTACGCTCTCTGTGGCCACATTGACCATGAACTCAGTACGAGTGAATTTGTCCTCAAGGATACCAATGACAACCCAAGACTGATTAGCTAGATAGTTGCCAGCTAGATTAGCTTGAGAATTGGTCAAGCTTGAGATACTTGTCCATGATCCAGTGGCTGGTCCATTATCGACTGTGTAAGAGTTAGTCCCTAGTCGAGCAACCTTGAATGTCAATCTCATTGAGTTCTTTTGACTGCCTGAAACAGCCAAAGGGGCGATTTTGGCATTTCGTGTGACTGTCAAAGTGCTAGAGGTTGAGCCCGTTCTTGCTATGCTAAAGCTAAGAGCAGGAGCAAAATACTCAAGCACGGTTACAGACACCTCTTTAGTATCCGACCAACGGCCACGGCTATCAGACACGCTCGCTCTGATTTTGATTGTGCCGTGATAATTCATAATGCCAAGACTGCCACCGTTTGAACTTGTAGACTGGTTTTTGCCGACGATTTCAGCATAGTATCCAGTGATGGATGAGCCGTAAGAACCGACTGCACCATTAAAAGCTACCTTGATGTTAGAGATTACCTGAATGAACGTATTCCCGTTTGGGATAAGATTTTGAGCTGCACCGTTCAAGTCCGACAGGGAAACTCCTGCAAATGTGGGCTTGACATTCGCTGGTACGCTAGCCGTGAATGTAGTGGACTGCGTGCCTGTCTTTGTAGATCCTGAATAGGTATCTACAAAGATAGTCCCTGTTCCACTTGCGGAGTTTGGGATGTCATTTGCAAAATCAAGAGGGATTGTCCACGTTGCGGATGTGTCCACGTTGCTTGCAATCGTTCCACTCTTGCCGGCCCATGCATAGCGCACTGTATGCTTAAAGCTGGAGCTCTGACGATTGATGTTGATAGTAACCGCACTACCAATCACCCCAGCGCTCACGCTTACAGAGCTTGAGCGCGGGATAGCAGTCAGACCGAGATTTCCTGATACTGTGATAGTCCCATGCAGTCCGTTATTCGGATTGAACGTACATGAGAAAGGTAGTGTCTTCCGACCGTCTGAGTTGTGTGAGATTGTGGTTGAACCACTAGCGAGAGTGACCTCGCCGTCCCAAACTTCCCAAACTGGATTGCTAGAGTGCACATTTTGGCCGTCCAAAGTTAGAGATAAAGTACTGTCTCCCTGTTTATTGAGCGTGTGATAGTACGTATAACGACTAACTGTCAACTGCCAATTGATGGTTGAGGTGTTAGCAGAAATGTCTGTTGAAACTTCATCAATATACACATTCAAATATAAGCTGTTACTCGAATTACTAAATCTAGGCATTTCGCTCCTTTCTATCCTACATAACGAATGACATTCATGTCATTGTTAAGATGATACTGTTCCTCTCTAAAACGTCCTATTTGGATAGTCTTAGAGAAAATACCGTTCTCAATGTGGATAACGCCCTGAGAGATATACATGACCTCGACACCAGCGCTAAACATTGAAATTCGTCCATTTGGACTAAATAGCATACTAGACGAGCCGTCGTTCTTACCAATCACAAGCCCCTCATTTGAGGAACTCATATAGGTATCAATGAAATTCCAACGGTCAGACAATTCTCCAAGATCCTTAGCAATACTTGAGACCCGCTGACTAGCTGAAATCAAATCTTTCTCAGCTTGTGCTCTTGCGGTTTCATTCGCATTGACAAAGTCCTTATAAGCCTTTATCCAGTTATCCAAAATATCAGCGCTCGCCTTAGCCTCAAGCTCAGCTTGGATAATTCCAGCTTTCTCATTCAAAGCGTTGAGCTGTTGCTGCGTTAGCCCTTGGTCGGCTTTAGAGTCAATACTTGTCTTGATTTCTTTTAGCTGGGTTTCATCAATAGCTCCTTTGTCCCCTTTATCGCCTTTAGGACCAGGATCTCCTTTAGGTCCTGCGTCCCCTTTTTGACCTTGGAGACCATCAGATGCATTGATAAGCGTCAACTGCTCAGACGCTACCTCTTTGTTATCAATCCATGCAGAAACAGTCAAAACCATCTTTTGGTTGACGTCAGAGGCTCGGACAATGTGGCTAGGGCTTGTAGCTTTGATTTCGCCATCTACAACCCAACGCCATCCGCTATTGATGACTTTGTTCCCTCGCATTAAGGTAGGGGTCACAATGGTCTGACCTTGGCCGTTCTTAAATGCTACGCCGTTGTCTGTAGCTAGCTTGATAGTGTAGGGCTTGGATGCTTCAAAAAGTCGCTCAAAGGCAGCCTGAATGCCATCTGATAGCTTACTCTCTAGAGCCTTAAAATTCGCAAAAGTAGTCTTATTACTTGCCGGGTTTGTAAAGCTGATTTTCTGTTCGGTGACTCGTGCTTTTACTATTAAAGCTGGACTAAAACCATCATCATAAATCTGGACCGTGTCCCCGATTTCTACGTCCACAAAGCCATCTACTTCATAGGTTATGGCAGGGTAGCAATGTTGCTTGAGTTTCAGGTAAGCAAGTCGTCTCAACTCGT
The DNA here is from genome assembly GCF_000185265.1 of Streptococcus oralis ATCC 49296. Classification (GTDB taxonomy): domain Bacteria; phylum Bacillota; class Bacilli; order Lactobacillales; family Streptococcaceae; genus Streptococcus; species Streptococcus oralis_BC. Next base: position 272,084 of record NZ_GL622183.1, read on the forward strand.
TTGGCTCGTCTGTGTCAAAGTCGAAGTCTCGTCTTGTCCACTGGTCCTCAGCTGTTGCTGATGTGAAAGTTGAGGGATAAAGTTGCATGGATAATGGGGCGTACAGTTGTTGCCCTCTTTGATAAAACTCTAATTCTCCCCTCTCGTTTTTGATAGACCAATCTCCCAAGTTTTCAATAGTCAGAACCTCTTTTTCAGGCTCGTTTTCTTTCTCTTTTTTCTTAGGAGGTTTTATGATTCGTCTCTCAGTATTAGATGGTCCACCTTTTTTACTTGTTGTAACCGTTTGTTCGATAGATCCATCTGAACGAGTAGTTGTGGTCGTTGTAATGCGTGTTTTATCAGCCAGTTTTGTGACTTTAGTGTGGACAATAGTCTTGCTCTTTGTCCCATCGGGTGCTGTGCGAATGATCGTTTCAGTTATCGAACCATCCGCATTTTTCACTCTCTGGCTAGACAAATGACGTTCTCCACTATCTTCGACTTCCACGGTCGGCATTTTCCCAGTTGGCCGGATTGTATTGAAAATACCTGTCTTATCCACTTTTCGGGTGATAGAACTAATATTTTTACCGTATTTTAAAACCACATCATTCCTGATGCGGCCAACTCCTTGGTGTGTATCGTCGTGTTCGTGATATATGTTTACAGTAAATTTCTTAATCGTGCTATCTGCTTTTAGTTGTGTGTCAAATTCAATCTCAGCATTGAATTGTTTTGCGAGATTAAGCAAACGAGCAAGTTTTGTTTCTTGTGTCGTCCACTCAATGACACGTTGCTGGTCTGAAATCTCGTTAATTCCAATAGTGAGATGAGCATAGTTCAATAAAGCCATCTCTTTGCAATATTCTGAAAAAGTCATCGCTCTAGTTGCTTTGTAAGGATTTACTAACTCATTAATCAATTCAAGATTGAGATTCTCACAATAGCATTTGATTGTCTGCTCGTTCTCTTCCACCGACATCACATTAAAGAGATAGGTACGTCCATTGTGTCGGAATGACACCCAAGCACGTTCGTTTAGATGCTGGTAGGCCTTTGATGAAGCTGTGTCTGATTGAATTGCTTTCTTAAAGACTGTAAACTCAAACGTTGAGGACCCTGTTGGCATATCTCTTGACCATGTATCGTTATAATAATTAAGCGTGTTCTGCTTACTATTATCAACAAAAGCAACCTTTTGCAAGTTTGCATCGTGAATCGTTAAAAGCATTATAGCCACCTTTCTTCAAATTCAATTGTTACTGTCGGGTGTTTTTTAATGAAGCTAGAAAAGTACAACTCTAATTTTGATTTGCCTGGAGGGATGGACAACCATTGCGACCCATCGACAATCTCGTTAGCTTTTGCTATTCCATCGATATAGACCGTGTCATCTTCGCTATTGATTAGAACATTCGATCCGATTGGAAAACGATTTGGGATGTCATTTGTTGTTGGGACAAAATCTTTGCGGTAGTACAATTCATCAAGATACATGTGAGAGACGATTGGATTATCTCTGTACGCTCCAATTGTAATGTGAATTTTTGCAGACTTTTTACCCTCAATCTCTGGAATGATAAAAGTAGAGTATGATCCTTGATAAAAAACTTGTACCTTGCCATCATTCCGTTTTAAATCTGACCACCCTTTTGCTACACTAAAGGGATTGATATCTCCAGTTGTAGTTCCATCAAAATTCCAGCGCTTTAGAATCCTATATCCACCTTGACCATCACTAGCTAAAAAATTAAACTCACATTCAGAACCTAGCGACCGCTTAAAGGTCTCAACACCATACAAAAATTGACCTGCTTCATCTGATACTGTTACCTTGATGAAACCATATTGATTATTAGCTTCAGACCAAAAAACTTGTCTCCACCAAAAATAATCATTCAGGGACCCTGTGCTGCCTGTGCTATCATTAGGGATTGCCCAGGTCAAACTTGTAGCGTAGTTGTGTAATTTAGTTTCACCTCGTAAATCTTTCAATCTAACGTGTGGACGTTCCCAAAGATTAATCATTTCAGCTGTCCCGACAATATACTCTGTCCGGTCATTTGTGATGGCTTGGTTCTTTGCTGCGCTAGCCAGTCCATTTGTGATTTTTTCACCTCTAAAATCAAGTAAGATTTCTGATTTTTGCGATGGTTCGGTATCGGCTTCTTCACGGTTCCCAATTTCTAAGGTGCCATTTTGATTAACTAGACCGATATACCCATTCTCAGCATTGTGTTTGACTTTAACGATTGGAAATGCAGCCTCCGAGCCATTATTTATAAGATCAAACACCATTTTTCCTGATTTACTAGTTGCGTTTTTATCACTATCAAATCGTTTATAGGCTGAACTATGGGCCACGCCATCAGGAACGATGAACTTAATAGAGCCGTTTGAACGTCTCCCACTTGCCTCTTGCATAGAGATATCATCGATTACCATGGCCAGATAATACTTGTCTGGCTCATCTGAAAAGGTCAACTCCTTAGGAGCATCAACATTAAAAATACCCGCAAGCTTGTGCTTGAGGGTATTTCTGTCTTTGGACCAGATAGAGAAGTCCACCTTGATATATTTTGCATCAATAGTTTGTTGCTGGATATTCACGCCAATTCTTGGAGCATGATCGATAGAGATAGAGCGATTATTCCCAATATCTCGTTGGATGTCATGGATTTGAATAAACTCTCGTAAATCTGTTTTATTAAAACGCATAGTCACTTCGCTCATTCAATTACCCCTTTCATTCTTAGTAGCATTTTCTCACGCTCTTTCTGAGTCTTAGTAACAATATCCGTAACTTTTGAGCTGTCCAGATAAGCGTTTGTGTCCTTGTTAAGGATGGCAGTAAGCAATTTTTCTAAACTCGCTCTCAGAATCGCCATCTCAGACACGATTTTGTCTGTACCTTGCCCGTTCTGAACACTTGCAGTCTGAATTGTGATATTACGTTGCGCTTCTTCCATTTCACGGAGGAATTTCGCATCGCTCGGAATCCCGATACCAGAAGCGTATTTCGGAACACCCATCTCACGCATCAAACGTCTAGTCTTATCAGCTCGCAAGACCTTAGAACCTTTTGGAAGAGGGAGTAGGACATCCCGACCTTGTGGGATGAAACTCCGACCATTCGGCAGAGTAACCATTTCTTTATAGTTGCTATTTCTTTGGTCGTTGACGATAGCAAGTCCACCAGGGTGATAGTTGGTCCCGTGTGCATGCTTGCTCGCAAAGATATTCGTAAAGAAATTACCAGTAACGCTATCAATCCAGCTCTTAATACCTGAAAGAACACCGGATGCATTATCTCGAGCGTTGATAGTGACCGTTTTGTCTTGGATACCATTGACGCCACTTTTGACCTCACTGACAGTATCATTGGTGCCATTCTTGGCAAGGATATTCACTGGATCATATTGCTTGATAGCATTGATAGCACCGCTTGTCTCGTTTCGTACACCGCCCGTTTGGTCAGCAGCAAACAAATTGATAGGAGATTCTTGCTTAGGTGAATTAACACTCAAAATCGCACTTCCGACAGCTGCGCTCGTATTATCCACCGCATCCAGAGACTTAGTCTCAGCAGATGCAAAATTCCAAGCTGTAATCTTATCGATGGATAACTGGCCATTGTTCAAAACATTCGTAGGATCTGCCTTCAAATCTTTTGTAAACGGAGTCGTAGCATTCCAGGTTGTCAAAGTATCAGTAGAGCGAGCAACTGCTTTTTGGATACTCTCATCATTGGCCAGCAACTCCTTCTGTTTTGGTGTGAGTGATTCATAATTAGATAGAGCCTTTGAAGCTTCCTCTGCCTTGTTCATGACATCGGCATTTTTCATGAGGAGTTCTTTAACTTTAGCTGGCATGCTGTTCCATGTTTTAAGATGGGTTTCACTATCAAAGATAGCTTGTAGACCAGCTTGGTTCTTGACAATCACTTGCTTTTCTTCCAGCGTCATGTCTTTCCATTTACCGGATTCGACAAGAGCCTCTGCAATTGTAGCGCGAGCGTTTGAATTGATTTCCGCAGTTTTAGCGATAAACTGCAATTGTTCCCAGCCTTCAGCAGATTTGGCAGCCTCTCCGATGACTTCCTTAACATTGGATTTTACTTGGAAATTCCCATTCTTATCAATGTTACCTACCAGCAACGACCAGGCATCATTAGCCTCTTTCACTTCCTTGCTCATCTCACTGGTGTAATTGGCAAGGATGCTGTGTGAATTACCTACCTTTTGAGAAGCTTCCGCAGCTTTCTTTCCGATTTCTTCATAGGATAGGCCGTACTCCTCCAGAACTTTCTTGGCTTCTTCCCAATAGTTCCAACTTTGTCCAGTTCGAGCTTTCACCTTATCATCAAGATTTCGCATGACTTGATAATACTTACTTCCCAAAGCTTCCATCGTTTGAGTGTGGTTTGCTTCTAGAGTCTGCAATTTCTTGTTGTAAGTCTCCTGGTCAATAGCCTTTCCGTCTAACAGCTCTTTCAGCTCACTTTTTGAGTTCTCGTAGAGTTTCTTTTCCTCATCAAGTGCTTGTTTTAAAACATCTTTAGTATGCTTCAATTGTGTTTCGTTGAGTGAGCTGATTTTACCATTTAAGGCTTGAAGTGCTGCTGTTTGTTGTTCTTCCGACAAACTCATCAACTTTAACTTAGCCTTAATCATCTCATTCTGATTGTTCAGGATGATTTCTTTCTCCTCTTGAGAGAACTTGCTCGCATCACCATTATGACGTTGATAAATCTCATTGATTTGATTCATCATAGCCTCAGTGTTAGAGACGACCTGACCATTTCTTTCCTTGGCTTTGGCAATATCGTCCTCACTAAGGCCCCACTTGGCGCCCAACTCTTCCATTCGTTTGTTGGTCTTATCGGCAGCAGTAGCTATTTCTTCATAAAGTTTTTTAAAGGCTCCAGAGACCTTGTCGGCATCTCCAGCATGAGTACCGAAGTTTGCGACAGCCGTACTGGTTTCATCAACAGTTTTTTGAAAACTTCGCAATTCTCCACGAGCAGTATCGCTCAACTGAGAGCCAAATTCTTCCGTCTTGATACGAGCCTTGTCTTTTTCGTTGCCAAAATGAACAGCAGCGGCCGTCGCAATAGCAAGGCTACCAACTATCAAGCCTAATGGATTTGCGAGACCACCCATTGCAGTTGTCAAGAGCCCAGTAGAAGATGAAGCTGATGCCGTCGCATTACCAAGCGCTACCGCTCCGCCAGAGGCCAATTTAAAAGCAGAGGATAGATTCCCAGTTGTTCGAAAAGCCTGAAACGTCTTGAGCATCAAGGACATGCCACCTACTGCCTTACCAGTGCCTTTAGTGAGCCAACCAAGTGCTTTCGTAAGGTTTCCGATAATTCCAAGACCTTTCCCTAAAATGCTTAAAGCTGGACCAGCTCCGGCAGTCAATGCAGCCCACTTAAGAACATTTCTTTGTTGTTCTTCAGACATAGAACTGAACTGTTTAGCCATTGTAGCCAGCGTGTCAATCCAAGGCTTGGCAGCCTTTAGACCATCACGTAGTGCCTTTAAAAGTGGCCCTCCAAACTCAATGGCCAAGTCCGTTACCTGGTTCTTAAACATCTTCAATTGCGATTCTGTGGTTTCATATCGTTTATTGGCTTCATTGGTTAGAGCAGTATTCTCTTTCCAAGCCTTATTTGAACGATCAACAGCATCGCCCATTTTATCAGAGGCCAGAGCCAAAGATTTCAGCATGTTGCTTTGTCGGATACCCGTCATTCCAAGCTGTGCCAAGATAGCGTTCATGTTCACGCCTTTTTCTTGAGCATTTTTCAGACCTTTGATAAAGGATTGCAAAGCAACAACTGGTTTCTCTTTCCAAGCCTGTTGAAATTCCTCTGAGGTCATTCCAGCAGTTTTAGCGATGAGGTTCAAGTCATCTGCTGCGCCCTTACCTGTCAATGAAACAGCATTACCAATAGCCGTCAAAGTTTGAGTCATAGCGGTACCACCAGCCTCCGCCTCGATACCAACAGAGCTCATAGCAGTAGCAAGACCAAGGATATCTGGAGCAGTTAGACCAGCCAACTTACCACCAGCCGCCAAACGATTGGTCATCTCAACGATGTCACGCTCAGTTGTTGCAAAGTTGTTACCCAAGTCAACAACAGATGATCCAAATCGTTTGTATTCGTCTGATGTCAAACCAAGGATATTCGCAATCTTAGCGATAGCGGTCGCAGCATCCTCAGCACTCAAGTTCGTTGATTCGCCCATATCAATCATGGTACGGGAGAATGTAAGAATATCCTCCGCCTTGATACCTAACTGACCAGCAACTTCAGCGACATTTGCAATTTCAACCGCACTAGCTGGCAATTCTTTAGCCATCTGACGAATGCCATCAGATAAGTTCTTGTAGGATACGGTTGCAGTCTCATCTACTGTCTTCTTCACACCTGCAAAAGCAGATTCATAGTCAGACGCAGCTTTCGTGACAAGTCCAACACTAGCAACCAAAGGAAGGGTTAAGCCAGCAGTCAACTTACCTCCCAAGCTCGAAACGTTATCACCAAAAGTCTTTATTTTATCGCCACTTTTGATAAGGCCGTCTCCAAATTTATTGATACGATTCGCAAAGCTATTCTCTTTACCAACCGCAATCAGAGCTTGTTGCACACTACGAAGTTGACCTTCCATGGCTGCCAACTTAGCATTCTCACGTTCAATCTCAGCAGCAGCCTTGTCGAACTTAGCTGTACCAGGTTCGAGAGTATCAAAACTTTTCTTCATCTGGTCCAAGACTTTTCTTTGCGCTTCAATCGCTTGGCCAAGCGTCTTGTACTTAGCTTGAAGCAAGTCTGTGTTTTTCCCGTTATTTTTAAGGGAGCTGTCTAGCGCCTTTACATTGCTTTGAAAGTATTTAACCGCATTCTTGGCACCATTTAGAGTAGGATTGAACTTCGACACGTCCAGCCCTAGCTCGATATACATTTGACCTAACGGCGTTTCACCTGCCATTCAAATCCTCCTTTTTAAATCATTTCTAGAAAGTCAGCAAGATCCATGACTTCCTCAGCTTTAGCAGATTCGGTTTCACCAAGAACGCCCATCAGGTCCTCCCAGCTAGTATCCATGACATCACGAATACTCATACCATATGGACCCTCAGTAGCTTGCTTAACAAATCTATAAAACCGTTTTAGCGCTTCACTTGGCTTTATTTTTTCTCCTTTGGGTCAACATCACCCACCAGATGAGAGTAGATATCTGCAAATACCGCAAAAATATCCGCCATATCTGTGTATTTCAAAAGTTCTTCCACTTCCAAATCTTCAAACAATGAGGCGATGAATTCCAATTGCTTGTCTAGTTTTTCAACTTCAGACGAGTTAGAAGATAGTGCTTCGTTGAGGATCAGATAGTCACGATAGTCCTTGGTAGTAATTTCCTTACTGGTCTTTTGAACATCTTGACCCTTTTCATTTTTAATTAAAAATTTAACCTTAGCCATTTACTTTCCTTTCTAGAAAAAAAGATAAAAAGAGAGCTTGCGCCCTCTTTCTACGCTGCAGCAACCATTTTAAGTTGACTTTTGAGTTTCTTGATTTTTTCTTCGTCATTACCAATGTACTTGCCATAGTAATTGCCTTTGATTTCTTCATCATCGCTTGCAATGGCTGAAAAACTCAAGCTGTCATCTGGAAGCTCCTCTTGCTTCTCTTTATGAGTTTCAAATTCTTCAGCATCCATTGAGAAGCTGCCTTTGAAGAAACCGACTTGCGCTTTCGTGCCGTTTGCTGTTTTAGATTCAAGCATAACTGAACAAAGTGGAGCAGCGCTATCTTCACCAATATAAACGATTTCGTCCTTAACTACATGCCCAAGGATTTTGGCAAGGACCATGTGAGGAATGTCAACAGCTGTCATTTCCATCTTCACATCACCTACACCGCGATTTGATGTGTGATAAGCAACATCGCTTCCGTAAGTTTTAACAGGTTCACTTGAAAGTCCTGTAATCTTAGCAGTGCGAGTCGCACCCTCACCGGTTTTACCTTCTACCACGAAAAGGTTTTTCCCAAGTGTTGGAGTAGCTTCCCCATCCAACACACGAATTGTCATGCGTTTAAAACCAACTAATGCCATTTATAGCACCTCTTTCTTTAATTTAGTATTCTTCGTATAGAGCACTTCGACCTTTGTAGGTCCGAGCATCTACATAGCGTTTGATTTCTGGAATCCATTCATCCAAACCACCATTAGTTTGATAAAATCCCTGGCCTTCCATAATCTTTTCAATTTTTCTTTGGAGTACTTTGCACTCCGTATAGTCAATAGACTCTACATTGATCTGATAGAGAAATGTCTTAGCCAGACTCGTATTACTACCATGAACTGCCTGCATCGGCGGACCAACTGGTCTGATAACGATACTTGGCTCATTATTTGGTAACGAGTCAGGACGTTTAAAAGATTTGATACTGATTCCAGCTAAAGACTCATCTTTTTTCAAAGCCTCATAGAGTTCATTAAACTTATCTTTAACCATCTAAAACCCTCCTATCTTCAAATGGCTAGCCACCCTGTATTTGTATGTTTTAGCATGAGCCTCTGAAAACCGTCTGATGACACCGAACCCCCTTGGATGCGGATTCTTACCATATCCAAACTCATTCAAGTGAACCAAACGCCAGCGAGAACCCTCACCAAAACCGATTTTCACAACAGGAACACCACTAGCAAGACCCGTCACACGTCCAGCAGTAGCACTTTCAATGGTTTCTCCAGTATCTTTGTAGACTTGCAGAGCACCTTTGAACTCTTCTAGAGTCTCGTTTGCGACTGCCTTTAAAGCTCGACTAGTAGCACGTTTAACCTTGTTATTACCAAGGCGCACCTCGATGTTTCTCAAAACATCGTCGAAACCTCTCAATTCTGCTCCGCTAGACATCTTGACCACCACCAATAACAACTATCAAAAAATCCCGATTGTCAAAATCAGGACGAACATCGATAATTTGCCATTTCTTGCCGCCTAGACGAATATCTCCGACTTCGACAAAATGCTCATTCTTTGGCTGGTAATCAGACAAAGGATCTCGGATTTTCAAAGTCATCTTAGCTTGCATAGACTTTCCAGTCGCAATCTCAATATCTTTGAAGCTAGGAGAGTAAACTTGGCCCATCGTAAAAAAAGCCTTCTCATGAGACACATCGCGACCATGAAGCCCCTCCTCGACTTTAGAAGTATAGAAAGTCAAGGGGGTTCTCAGGTCTCCGTTTTGAGCCTCTGGCTTTTTGTAGCGATAGCTAGGGCGATTATACATAGTATGGTGATGTTTCAGTTACTTCTGTAGTTTTTTCTTCCCATTCAACAAACTCAGGTAAAGCTGTATTGATTTCGTCAAAACGTTCCTTAGTTTCTTCGAATGTATCGCCCTCTTTGCGGACCATTCCAGCTTTCAAGTCATAAAATTCTTTTAAAACCTTAATCATGTTTTTCCTCCGGTTTGTAATTTTCTAGTGACAATGCCATCAAATCCCCTTGAAAGTTCTCATAGAAGAACTCAACTTGGTCATTATAGGCATATCGAGCACGTTCTAAAATAAGCTCTCTCACTCGTGGATCAGTAGTGTCCTTACTACCGACCAAGCTTAGGATTGCAGCCTCAGAACTTTCCAACATACGGGAGAGGTTATTATCCTCTCCATCATGAAAAATCCTCATCCGCTCCTTAAATGCTTTAAGGAGTGGGTGAAGTTCTTTTGTCTCCTCCATAGGGCGGCACCTTAGTCTTTACCAAGTTTTAGGGTCCAAACTGCAGCGGTTTTTTCATCGTGTGGTTTCCCATATGCAAATTGTTTGCCAGTGTAAAGATTGAGATCGTCAAATGCAAGAGTTTGGTCAAAAGTATCGAATTCAATTCCACCACCAATAACTGCATCGTAACGCCCTTTCACAAAAGTAGTGATTTTACCTGCTTCTTGAGCAATTGATGGGATTACAATTGGATTGAATGGAAGATTTGTTACAAATACACCAAGTCCATTCAGAGTGGTGAATTGAGTTGTAAAGTCAAGTTCATCGCTCGTATTTACAACGATAACCATGTTTCCACGAGTTACTACAGGTTTCCCGTTTACTTTAGTGGAATGGTATTTGTAAATTTCTTTGAATTCATTGATCGTGATGTTAGCTTTTTCTTCAGTCGTCTTTCCTTTTGCTCCAAGAGTTACATCACCAGATGATGTCTTAGCATTGTATGTTGTTTTCCCCGCTGCAACCGTTCCTGTCAAAGTACGGGACAAACCGATTGGTTTTTCATCTCCATCCCCATTCAAAAAGGCTGCTTCAAGAGCAACAGCGAAAGCTTCTGTAAGCTGGGCAGATACGAAAGAATGAAGCCAACCAGGTCCGAACTTTTCTGTGTCTTTTGGAAGGACAACAAAGGCAGTCAATTTGTTCTGAATAGCTTCTTCTTCACCGAATTCAGCAGTCAATTGACCCTTGATTTCATCGTTGATTTTCCCCCAAACTGCTACACCTGTTGTAGTAGAGCTAAGGAACTTCAAACGAGGGCCACCGTTACGGAGTCCAATATGTTCAAGCAATGGATGTTCTTGTACCATATCTTCAAAGATACGGTCAACTGTTTCTTGCGGGAAGAACTTTTCAATTTTTCCTGGAGCTTTTTTGTCCAAATTGTTGAAAAATTCACGTTCACGAAGAGACAGCTTTTCATCAAATGGACTTACTGCAACAAGACCATCTACTTCCTCACGAGCTGTTTTCTTTGCTTCATCCATAATGGCATCAAGCATCTTCCCATAAAGTTCTCCTTGCTTTTCAGCAGGTTCATTGTTTGTAACAGCATCCAGAAAGTTCTGACGAGCTGTTTTAAATTCATTTGATAATTTCATTCCCATTTTTAAATTTTCCTTTCTTAAAATGCAAAACGACCGAAACCACTAGGTTCAGTCGCTTTCTTATTTTCTGTGTTCGTTTTTTCTGGCTCATGCTCTGCCAGCTTTTGAGCCACTAGCTCAGCAATCTTGTCCACATCAGGAGTCATAGTAGCCTGCATCCGCTCGATAAAGTCTTGTGGGATCATTGGCGTTTCACTCGCTACTAAGAGTGGCGCAACCTCTTGCGCAAACATCACCTTATCCGCAAAACCATTCTCAACGGCTGCCTCGGCATCAAACCAGGTTGTCTGATTCATTAGCTCCAATAAATCATTCAATGCTTTCCCTGTCTTATGGACGTAAGCACTCGCAATAGACTTGTTAAAACCTTTTAACACAGCTGCCTCATGCTCTAAAGCGTTATGATCTCCATAAACGCCAGAGGATACATTATGAATCATGATTTGAGCAGTTGGGCTGATTTCAACAGAATCACCAGCCATAGCAATGACACTAGCAGCGCTTGCTGCAATACCTACGATTTTGACGGTTACTCGACCAGAGTAAGCGCGTAAAGCTGTGTAGATTTCGCTACCAGCGTAGACATCTCCACCACCAGAGTTAATGTGAATTTCTACATCTTCTCCAGTTTCCGGCAATACAATGTCTTTTGGTGCAGTAGCTTCCCTCTCAAATAACTCGTAGATCCACTTGCTGTTATTTGAGATAATTGTTCCTTTAATTGGAATTACCTTCATCTTCTTTTTTACCTCCTTTCTCTATTTCCTTACCAATCTGATAATTTTTAGTCATGACTGGTTTGTCACCCCAAGGAACCGCCTCAAGTCCTAGCTCCGCTCGGACTTCATTGATTAGCATTGCTCCAGAGGAGATTAATTTATCAATGTTTTCAGCCAAAGCAAACTTATCCCTCTGACCTTCCCCGATAATGACAAAGAAACGTTCCCCAGCATAAGCATCAGGACCAACTATGGCATGATTTAGCCCATCAGATACTTTCTTCACTAGAGATTTATAGCAGTAACTAGTAAACATTTTCTGACTGTTTTCTAGATTAGCCATATCCCCGTGCATCAATGCAGTTGGGATACCCAATATATCAGCAACCTCATCATCAAATTGCCTTCGAAGTTTTTTCAACTCATCAACAGACAGATTCGAAGTCCCAACCGTGTTTGTCAATTCGTTGTAGTCCAGCCCGTTTTGAGCTGGAACGATAGCCACTGATTTTTTAGTAAATGATTTGAATAGACCATCAGCATATTCTTGCATCTGCTTAAGTCTTTCCTCGTTAAAGGTGCCGTTTGTCTTAGTATTGAGAATACCTCGGATCTGATTGTTACGACCTAAAGCCTCAACTAAGCGACTATGTAGCTTTTCATAGTCTGCAAATAAGTCGCTCATGTATTCTTGCAGTCGATTATTGTTGTACTGCAAAAAAATCACATCACTCATAGCAAACTTTCGCTGAAACGTATAGTCTCGCACAGATACCATTTCAAAAGTATCATCATAGACTGCATATCGTTTTCGAGTGAAGCTATCAGCGACTAATAGTTGATCATCATCTGACAAGATGATGAGTACTTCATTTTTCGTCAATAGACGATAAATCACCTTTTGCCAAAATTCTGAAGCAGACTCATTGCGATTCGGACGGACATTTAAAAGATAATCCCAATTAGAGCGTTCGTGCTTGTTTTTGACCATGTAGCGAAACTCAGACTTTGCAAAGATACGAGCTACAAATTCAGCTGATTTATCTACAGCTAAACTTTTGAGATAAAGACTCCCAAAAATTCGCTCTAAATCATCAAAATCAAAACCAGTAATCACTTCCTTCCGAGCTTTGAAAATATCAAGCCACCCCATGTTGCAACCTCCTTTCTTTCATTTTCTGCCGACCACCCACCCAAAAATTATTCTTAGATTAAAAATCCCAACTATCAATCATGTCAAGGAATTCCCCAACATTCGACTCTTGCACCAGCTCACGCTTGTAGAGAGCAGCTATCAAAGCATGGAAACCATCCGTCTTTCTTCTGACAGGTTCTTTTTTCAAGAAACGCTTGTTGCCATCCTTGTCCTCTTTGACGTAGGTATTATCCGTATACCAAATCATAGAGTTATCGCCCTCAAAGATAAAACGCTCATTTGCAAATCCATCTTCTATGATTGGCGCAACCTTAGACTGAATAGCCCCAGGATTGCGCAAGAACTCATAGTCAAAGCCAGCCTCTTCCAAAAGAGGTTTCAACAAGTCCATTCTGAAACCATCAGCACATACAAGTTTAATTTGGTAAAGTTCGCTCCATTCTTCCAGCTTCGCAATCAAAAGCCGAGGATCAATACTCGGACCATCAACGATTGTAAACAAGCCTTTTTCGGCCCATTCTTCAATAGGCGCTTTTAGCTTGAATGCTTTCAAAAATGATTTCCGTGCAAATGAATGTTGCTTCCAGATGAACTCATCACCATTCTTAAACAGCAAACCGACACTGGCAAAGTCTCGGATGCTTGCATAGTCAAAGCCAGCCACACATGACCGACCTTTCAAGTCGATACCAGGAGACCGTAGACAAGCAAGTAATTTTTCACGAGACGTCACATCTTTCTCAAGGTCAGCTTCAGGAAGGTTCATCCGTTTAGTCATGAACTCCTGACGGCCAGACGGTTCCAACTCAAGATCATCATAGTCAGCCTTGGTTCTCGCAAGCAGCCTTTTAGCGTAAGGCGTACTTTCATCCAACATCGGATTTGCCTTTGGCCAATTCTTCATGTCGTCCACTTCATCCGCACTGTCTAGCTTGCAGATAAAGGGGAATAGCCTGAAATCATCAACCTCTCCATTCAAGATTTGCATAGACTTTTCTATCAACTTGTCATAGAATCCCTCACGCACATATCCATTCGTACCGTTGTAGAAAGTTCGAGCATGAGCAATCTTACCAAGACCGGACCGTTGAACCTTCACAGCCTTATCATCTTCAAATTGGTGAATCTCATCAAACTCTAGACAGCCATCACGAGCTGAGTCCATGGTCTTCGGATTATTTGTCCGAAAAGAAAAGACCGAGTTGTTCGCTCGACCTGTAATAGACATTTTAGTTAGATAGAAATGGTCCTCAAGACCACGCCTTTGGATGGTCTCATAGACCTCCTCAAACGAAACCTTACCCTGTTTCTCAGAGTTAGCGGTGATAGTTACATCATAATCTCTGATAGGGTAGATAGGACTGATAAAGAACGATGACCTTGCCGACATAAAACCATTCTTACCACCCCCACGAGCGAGTGTGTATAGATACTCGTCGAAGTGTGGCTCCCCGTCCTCTTTCCTAAAAAGAAAAATGAACGGAGTCAAGAAAAGCTGGTACTTAGCTAGAGGGAAAAAGTTCTTTTCCGTAAAACGAATGAACTTGTCAATCAAGTCATTATCAAAATACAAATCATCACGAGGATAAATTTTCTCCTTGATAATTTTAAACAGCAACTTTCTTTCTTTGTTGACAACGATTTCTCCACGCTCAGCCATTTTGATATAGTCATCAACCAACGGATGAGAAATCATAACAGATCACTTCCAGACGTCGGTTTCTCAACAGGAGAATTTTCAACTTCAAAATCAAACGATCGCTCAATAGCCAAAAGCTGATTGCTGGTTGTGTTGATTTCCTTGATGAGAGAATTCGCTTTTTGGAATCTTTGTTGCCCGTTGTGAACAGTGATGACCAATCCGTCTTCGTGAAGTCTGGCTTTCAGCTCATAGAGTAGTCTGACGAGATAAAGATAACGATTCACTTTTTCGTACTGAATCGCATCCTTTTTTCTAGGACTAAAATAGCCGATTTTAGAAAGTAGCTGATTTTCTAATTCTTTTATATTTTTTTCTGAGTATTCTTCCATTACCCCCCACCCCCTTTAATTTTTCGTTAAAAATTTGGACAGTTAACCCCTCCCACCGGTTCCCAAATCCTTAAAAATACTGGATTTTTTTGACCGGGGGGTGTTATCATCCCCAAAATTCATCTGTTCTGAAATTTTTCTCAATCATTTTTTTAGATTTTCGAAATTGGAAGCGACCGTGACGTTTATTGTGACATTCTTTACATAGAGTTCTAAGATTATCTAAGTCAAGAGCGAACTCTGGATAGAACTCCAGCTCCTTGATATGGTCAACCTCTAAGTTCTCTCTCATGACTTTGCCTTCGTCTTTGCACCAAACACATTCGTTATGATCACGTTCGAGTGCAAGTTTACGAAGTTCTCTCCATTCGCTAGAATTATAAAACTCTGTTCGGTCTGCTCTGGTTGAAACTTCAATCATTCGATTATTGATGTTGATGCTTTGAGCTCGAATTTATTTAGCTTGTCAATGCAATTGTTCAAGTGTTCGATTGCTTCGCAACATTCTTGAATTAACTCTTTTAATTCTGAGTCATTTTCAATTTCGACTCCAACTACAATTTTTCCTAATGGTTTTTGGTTGGTTGTTCTTTTATTAGATAGTCTTTTAAAAGTGCCTTTCATAACTATGTAAACTCCTTTGTTTCTGCTCTCTCAATTCCTTGTTTTACATATTCTAATGAATTCGCTACATGAGTTTTAACTCAGATTTATCAAGCGTTTATCCTGCATGCGTGAAACGAAATCATCATAACCTCAAAACAATGAATTGATGTCAAAATAAAAAAATTAAAAGCCCTGAAACTTAGTCATGGCTCTGTCTTGTGAATCTTGATTTTTGCCTATGTATCTTAGTGAAATACTCTGACTCGAATGGTTCAGTAGATCCATTATCAGAGCGACATCCTTTGTTTGCTCATACATAAATAGACCAAAGGTCTTTCTCATCGAGTGAGTAGCTATGTTTTCTAGACCAACTTCTTCAGCAGCTCTCTTTATAATCTTGTAAGCTGTGTTTGGTTTTATGTGCTGATGCTTTCCGTTTCGACTCGGAAACAGGAAGTCTTCATCTTTCTTGTCTTTGATGTACTGCCTCATGGCATTCTTGAATTTCTTTGGCATCTTTCGTTTGGTTGGTTTGTCTGTCTTTTCATCGACAATTTGGACATGCCAGCCTTTAACATGCTTTACTTTCAGTTTAACAATATCACCAATACGAAACCCTAGATTAACACCAGAAAGGAAGAGCATGAGGTTGCGTTGTCTATCTGACTCTTTGACTGCACTATGCAACGTCAGCCATTCAATCATAAGCTGAACATCATCTCTATTTCTGATTGGTTCAACAACTACCACATATCCTCACCTCCTTTTTAATGCACAAAAAAAAGCAGAGGTTTCCTCTCTGCTATTCTTCATGATACTAATTTACCACATTAAAATTATCATTTGCTATCATTCTTATCATACATTTTAGATAATTTTAGTAACGCTTTATGTTTTGCTCGCTGGATGGTTGCAGGACTACAATTTAGTTTGATTTGAACCTCTTTCCAAGAAAGGCCATCAATATACAGTAATCGCATCACGATGTTTTCCACTGGATCATCGAGCGACTCAATCGCTTGAACAAGTTCGTCACGTTCGTGGTACATTTGTTTGATTTCTTCATATAGCTGATCTGACTTGTCAATGATCAACACATTCAATTCTTCAGTTTGATTCTTGTTGCTTTTTGATTTCGGCATGCTATCGAACTGCTGCCCTCGTAAAATACCTGACTTCAAACTGATGATTTCCTGGTGCTTTGACTTCACTTTGATATCAATATAAGGCAGAGCCTTCAATCTTTTTTTGATGTCTATTGCCAAACCTTACCTCCTGATGTATTTTTACGCAATTGATAATATTTTACTCATGATTAGTAATCACGTTGCCCGCACCATTGACAGTGACCCAGCCGTGTTTCTCTCTGGCTTCCGCTTCCTTCATGCGGATAAGGTTATCTGTGATTGAGTCTGACTTCGCTTTGTTTGCTTTAGCTTCACCTTCTGCTTTGATGATGCCGGCATCCGCTTCAGCTTGAGCTTGAACTTTCTTGGTATCAGCTTCAACCTTAGCTTTTTCTTGTTCTTGTTTAGCTGTATCAATTTCCTTTTGCTTGACGGACTCATTCTTAATCGCGGCTTCAATCTCATCACCTGCATCTTGATCGGTTATCGTAAAGGAAACGAACTCCAAATCATAAGACTCAAATTTCTCTTTTAATGCTTTATCAATAGCCTCATAGACTTCTGTTCGCTTATTCCCAAGAATGTCGTAGATGTCATAATTCCCAGTAACCGACTCAATCGCTCGCTGTACTGCTGGAGATACTACGCTATCATTGACATTTTCCAAAGTCGTATAATTTGAGAAAACTGTCATAGCTTTCTCTTTATTTACTCGGTACTTTACATCAATGTTAGTATTCAGCCACTGCCCATCTTTTGTCTGAGTTGTAATTTTCTCCATCGTCTTTGTTTGAACTGATGTCGATAGAGTATACACCGTGTCAATGAAAGGCATTTTCAGATGATAGCCTGTTTGTAAAGTACTTTCTTGCACTCCTCCAATTGCACTAACTTTTACACCTACAGTGTTGGCAGGGATGCGCTTCACAGCAGTCACCCGAAAAATACCAAGTGAGACAATAGCTGCAATTGTAATGATGCCACCTTTTGCAAGTTTTGTAATTTTAGTTCTTCCTGTTTCGTGATCGTATTGTGTAAACATTGTTTTTACTCCTTTTTTTAAATAATTTTTCCTTCAAAGACTAAAGTAATTGTTCCTGTACCATTTCTGTGCTTTGATACCAAAGCGCGACAATCTGACCCAAACTCAACACCTTCAACAGTAATGCTATTTTTAGGTTTATCAACATTGATGATTACTCCGTTTGATGTTTTAATTCTCATGTTCCATCTCCTCAATTAACCAATCCAGATTTTTACGAGCCTTTTTCAAATCTTCAAGCCCATTCTTTTTTTGAAACCGCAACTGATATTTCAAAGCATTTCCTAGATAGAAACCCTTTAACTACTCAGGTGTCATGAAATTTCTTAGAGCATCGATAGATTGCATACCATATCGTCCTTGGTAGTGGATTGGGTTGTTTATGTTGTCAATGTTTTCTAATTCTGTGTTGTTCATATTTTTCTCCTAAAGTTCTTTTGCTATTGCAGCAATAACACTCACAGTCACGCTATTGCCAGCTTGTTTATATAGTTGACTGTTTGAGTTTACCTCTTGCGCTTTATCAAATGCCCAGTCTGGAAAACCTTGTAACCTCCAGCATTCACGAGGCGTTAGCTTTCTAATCCTAAATCCATCTGATAAATGATTGTTTTCGTGATAGCTATTACTTGTCAAAGTAGGAGCGATGTCATGTTGTCCGCCTTGGTTATAACCATGACCACGTTGAATAATTTTAGGCTCAAGTCCTCCACCTTGATATGCTCTGATTGTTGGTGCGATGCCATCTGTTTCGTAAACCACTCCACATTGATTAAAATTGGGTTGCAATACCCCAAATTGTTTTATAGTATTACTTTTTATTGCTATCTTTTGCCCCTCTCCCTTATTCGTTGTGAGAGTAGGAGCTAGACCGTCAGCTTGATAGACTTCTCCATTCATGCCGATACCAGATGGGTTGACATTACCGATTTTCACGACTGATTGGCTACTAGTTGACTGACTTTCTCCGCCGAGAGGAAAAACTCTTCTGGTACATTCTCCTCTAAGATGTCCGACAATGAACACCCGTTCTCTGTTTTGGGGTACTCCAAAATCCTTGCTGTTAAGGATTTGCCATTCCACATTGTACCCCAATTCATCCAAGGCTCCGAGGATGGTTTCAAATGTAGCTCCTCCGTCATGGTTGAGGAGTCCTTTGACGTTCTCAAGCAATAGATATTTAGGTCTGAGAATAGATGCGAACCGTGCAATCTCAAAAAACAAAGTTCCTCGTGTATCTTCAAAACCTCGTCTTGCTCCTGCAATTGAGAAAGCCTGGCACGGAAATCCTCCACAGATAATGTCCACACGTCCGATTCTTCGAATAGACTCATCTGATACTGCTGTGATGTCATGTAGTTCTATTTCTCCTTTCGTATCGTGTATAGCTTTGTAGCTAGCTCTTGCAAATTTGTCTATTTCGCAAAATCCTATACATTCATGGCCAGCTGACTCCATCCCAAGACGAAAGCCACCGATGCCTGCGAACAGATCTAGAAATTTCATAACCTCGCCTCATCCCCAACTTTCACCTTGTCATACACTTCCTTCGTAACTACGAAAATGCCGTAATCACGAATTGTGAGAGTGTATAGCTTGCCGTGTCGCCCTTTCTCGACGACCTTACCGAATATATCAGCGCCTGCATTATCTGCTTTATAGACGGTAATCGGCTTCTTTTCTTCCAAATCTCGAATCCTGCCCATCTGCCAGATGTTCAATCCAGCAGATAGCAGAATCCACATAACTATAAATCGTTTCAATCTGTGACCTCTTTTTCTTGTATTGTGTCCCACTTCTAAAAAATATCAATTTTAGCCGTTTTTAATTCCAATATCACGTCAAATCTAATACAGTTTATTTTCTTAGTCATGTCAACCAAATCCACGTTAGGCTTGAAAAAATCGCTATAGACCAAGCAACGGTGGCAAATATTGTCTAAAGCCACTTTAGTTGCACCATCAAGAGTAAAGACTTGATTCACATTAAAAATAAAATCTCTAATGTTATCAAGCGCTTTAACGCTAATAACGTTGTTCTGCATATCCTTGTTAAAAACTTGGGTGCTTTTGACAAATTCAATGATTTTATTTTTAGTCACTTTGTCTTTCATGTTACCACCTCACATATAAGTATTTTGTATCAATATCTTGTCCTAAAATACAATCTCTCAATGATCTCAAATCTTCTAACGCACTGCTGACGGTCCCCCATTTATTTGCAGGTTCATACTGCACATACTTTTCAGGATACTGTTCCAGTTCTGAGATGCCACGTTGAATGTTTTCAAAAATATCAGCAATGTTGTAAATTGTGCCTTGGTCGAAATCCCAATCCATAGCCACCCTGAACATTTTTCCAAGATTGTAAGTTGGAGAACTGTATTTAGGTTCATCAATGCAGATATATTGTCCACTTTCTATTTTTCCTAAGATTTCCAAGTCATAACTCATCTACCTGCCTCCTCTGCAACATACTGCAACCATACTAGGCACTCGTATAGATCCCTTGCTTTCCTTTTGATGTTGCTTAATGATTGACTGCTCAATTTATCATCCTTTTGTAAGACTTCTATCTTGAGATTTAAAATAGTAGCAGTCAATTCTTTTTCTTTTTTTAAACTTTCATTACATGACATCACTTAACCTCCTTAACTTCAATCCCTGGGCAATCAAACACCCAACTCATGTCATTTTTTTCTAGATCGGTTTTAGTATGATATCCTAAATAGAATACTCCATCATAGCTAGAGAAAATATAATCCTCATCTTCAGTGTGATAGTACAACTTTTGTTCACTTGATTTCAGGGTTACAATATATCGCTTCTCTTTCTCGACCTCATAGCCGTCCAGCCACGCTCGAGCAAAGAGTTCCATGTTGTCATCGTCCGTAAACCATTCGTCAATTTCTTTGTTTTTATAACTTCTGATTTCAGCCATCGCACCAAGTAAATGATAATCTTTATTTTTCTTGTGTTCGATGTATTCCGCCACAAACTGCGGTATTGTAACTTTCTGCGGTTCGTCTAGTTTAGAAACAAGTTCTATTACCGCGTCTATCTCAATATATTCTGCTTTGTTGCCAAAAATATTTTTTAAGCCTTCTATCCGTTCAATCAATTCCTGCTTATTCATTTTTGCTTCCTCCATAGATTAAATAAACTGCAATAACTAACTGAGACATGCCTGGTGAATAGCCAATCCAATCATCAAACTCCTTAGATTTTGGCAACCAATCCTTAGTGGCTCCTAAATCATAGTCTTTAGGTTTTTCATCAGCGAAGATACATTCCATCGCTCCCATAAACGTCATGCCATCTTCTGTCATTTCCCAGAAATAGTCCGCCCGATCTTTCACTGATTGTGGTAAATCTTGTTTGGGAGGCTTGGGCTTCCCGTCTTCTACCGACCAGCCGTATACTTCATTAACTTTTTTCTTTAAATCTTCCATCATCTTCACTAACTCCAACTTATTTTTAAAAATCCAGCTCTTGCCCCTCATGGCTCAGAGACACAAGAGCTAGCAAATTCTTTATACGCCATTCGTCCAAGTCTGACGCATATTCTAGCTCGCTTTTAACGTGGTTCGCGGCACGTTGATTTTATCGCTAAGTAATAGCAATCTATCGCGCCATAATCAAAACGTACATCGTCTTTTCCAATGTGCTTCTTGAATTTTGGTCTGGTAATACCTGAGAAAGCCCACTGATGGTCTTTCATCCGTTCGATAAGTTCATCCACATTGTTAAAACTTCCAAGAAAAAATTTGCAGTGCCCGTTGTAGACGAAGTAAAGATTTAACATCAATACCTCCTAAAATAACTTCAACTGCTTCTCATAAGCATCAAGTCTCTGTTGAGCGAGGTTGAAAATATTTTTGTCAAGCTCGCATCCGACGTAGTCAAAACCCAACTCCTGACAAGCAATCAAGCTACTTGCTGAACCGACGTGAGTATCGAGTATTTTATCGCCTTCTTTTGCGTAGTTTCGCAATAACCAAAGATAAAGGTTGACTGGTTTTTGTGTCGGATGGATTCTAACCTCATTCAATGCCTTATTTCCTTGCTGAATATGGCCTTCAGATATTGACTTGCCTTGCATCATACCATTCCACATATAGCGAAACAGCCGTGTACTATCATGTAAGCTGCAGTATGCTATCTCACAATCTGAAAAACTTGAATGACCATTAACTTTGTCCCAAACGATACGCCCAGAATCAAAAGAATAGTCGAAGTAGTTCACACCCCAAATAATTTGATTTTTAGATACCCTGAAAAGTTCATCAAAATAATCTCTATTTGGAATTTGCCACTCTGAGGTTTTGCCATACAGTCTATTGACACCAATCGGACTAACTTTTCGACCATAGTATTCTCTTTTTTCTGGTCCAGAAAAATAAGGTGGATCAACAATAGCTAGGTCGAAGTAATCATCAGGATATTGTTTCATGATGTCCATACAATCGTTGTTAAAAAACTCTCTCATCAATACCTCCTATCCTTCATCCCAGCTGGATACACAAAGCACTTTCCAGTTGCTCCCTCAAAGATACGACTTGATAAAGCTCCATTCCCAAAATCATCCGAGTAGAGCTCTTTAATTTCTTCACTAGACAGATTCGTGTTGATAATCGTATTCGTTCGATTATCCAGGATCTTGAACAATATCTGATGAGCCCACTCATTGCGCTTGGTGTCAGCCTTTCGACTCTCTTTCCCAAGGTCATCCAGGAAAAGAAAGTCAACCTCAGACAGTAGCTTGACCATCTTAGCCTCTGAAAAGCCGTTGTCAAACTCAAAACTTTCACGAATCTTATCAAACAAAGCCACAACAGACACAAAGAGCACGCTTTTCGGCTCGTCATAAGACTTAAATTGTTCATTGAGAAACCGAGCAAATCCATAGGTCAGATGACTCTTACCAACACCAGACGGGCCAGTGATGATAGCATTTCCAGTCTCACCTCTAGCATACCCACGTTCCAATCGCTTCACGAAATTCATAGCATTTTCATCGATGTCAACTTGAATTTCATAATCGTGTAGTGACTTGCTGGCCAGCTTACTTGAAACGATACTGTCACGTTCAAAGACCTCGTAAGTATCCGATAGCTTACTCTTGACCTCAGATTCCATATTCAACTGTTTTTCAAAGAGCCGAATGTTCTCTTTCTCGCACTCAGGACATTGACTGATTTCCTCAACATTGCCCTTGATAGGAATTTTAACAGACCAAAGATGGCATCCATGGATTTCACAGACATCATCAAGAACCGTTCTGGTTCTGAATTGTTTAAACTGTTTCATTTAAAATCCTAGCCTTTCGTCAACAGTACTAGTCAAAATTGTAGATCGTTTTGGCATAGGTTGATTCAGATAGTTGTCCATCTTATTCCCAAAAAGTGTTTGAGGCTGAAGATACTGTTCATACTCTGTACCTTTCCACTTAGCGACCATAATATCCACAACCTTTTTAAAATCTTCAAGGACATATCCCTCTTTTAACCTTGCTTTGATAAATTTTTGATGACTAGCAGTATTTACCTTGAAATTCTTCTTAGCTTTCAAATTGAGATAAGAAATAACTTCTTTACAAATCGACAATATATTATTGTTATTCTCAGTCTTAGTATTCTCAGTCTTGATTGTGTGTACTTTTTGCACTTCCGAAAGTGTATTTTCTACACTTCCATGGTGTACTTTTTGCACTTCCTGAAATGTACTTTCTACACTTCCGTTAAGAGCATCAAGATAAATGCGGTTTGGTAAGTTCATACCTTGTCTGACTTCCGTCATTAGACCAGCATCTTTCAATTCCTTTTTGATTTTGATAATCGTCTTGTTGCTATTGCAATTTAAGTCAATCATCAACTGTTCATTGGTGTAATACTGAAAAACGTTCCCTTCTTTATCATGCCAGCCATTTTTTAAAGATAGTTCTAACCTATCAAAAAGAAGCATATAGAGCATTTTAGCGTTATTGCTCAATGTCTTATATTTCTCATCATAGATGAATGGCTTTGGAAATTTGAAAAACGATAAGAAGCCAGTGACTTCACTTTTTTTAATCATTGCACTACTCCTTTCTTCTAATTTTTAGTGTTATATCCATATTCAGGATTTGTTGCTTTAAAATCAGCTATGTATTTACTTTCTAACGCCAGTAATTCATTTTCTGTACCATCTTTTAACTTGTCGATAACTTCGTATGTCCAGTCTGTGATGTCGCTTTTTTTCATCACTTCGTGGAAATAACTTCCTGATTGCGCTTTAAAGTGTTGAAACCAACGAAAAATAGGATGATTAACAGTTTTTCCGATATAGACTTTACCAGTCTGTTTATGGGTGATTTTATAGATGAAACCAACTACACTGTTACTTCTATATGTTCTGACATCTTCAGCAAGCCTATTTGCATAAAATTGTTCTTCATGTTCTAAACAACAAAAATAATAACCGCTATAATTATTGTTCTTTATGTCAATTCTATTGACAGGATTTTCTCCACAAAATTTACACGGAATTTTTTCGGTCCAAAAATTTTCCCAGTTTTCACTCAATTCATAAACATTGACAAAAAAGAATTCTCCTTTCGAAGTTCTTTGAGGTATCTTTTCTGAAAAATATTCTGGATAATCTTCTTTGATTTTTGTCAAAACATCCTTCTTAGTTTCTAAATCAAAGTAGAGCCTTCGTTCTACTTGTTGAGAGTAGTAACTATCTTTGTTTTCTTTTCTGTGATTGATTCTCACAAACCAATTTGCCATCTACTCCTCCACACTTGAAAATTTTGTGTATTCCTTGTGAAAATACAACTTCACTGTCCCTAGACTTCCATGCCGATTCTTTTCCATGATCAACTCAGTCACGTTGTTCGCTTCTTGACTATCTGCCTGTTCCTTCTGGTAGTAGGCATCACGATACAAGAATGCTACAATATCAGCATCTTGCTCGATCGAGCCTGACTCTCTCAAATCTGCTAGCATCGGACGCTTATCCTGTCTCTGCTCAACTGTACGGCTTAACTGCGATAGGGCTATGACAGGTACTTTCAAATCCTTAGCTAGTATCTTCAATTCCCTTGAAATTTCTGAAACAATCTGCTGACGATTCTCCCCCTTGGACCCAGTAATCAACTGTAAGTAGTCTATGACTATAGTGCCTAGGCCACCCATTTCTTGAGACAATTTCCTAGCTTTTGACCGTATATCTGAAATCCGAATACCAGCCGTATCATCTACGAAAATAGGCGCATCATAGAGATTATTTTGTGCTTGTACAAGTCTTCTCCATTCATCAGGGCTCAAGTTCCCAGTCTTTAGATGATAAGCTGGAACCATGCCCTCTGATGCCACCATACGCTCGATCAGTTCTTCTGCTCCCATTTCAAGTGAGAAGATGACGGCAGGTTTTCTTTCCATTGTAGCCACATGCTTAGCGATATTAAGAGCCAATGCCGTCTTACCCATAGCTGGACGAGCGGCAAGGATGATAAGATTCCCTTCATGAAGGCCTGTTGTTATCTTATCTAATCCGATAAAGCCAGTAGAGAGACCAGTCACGAATCCATCTGTATGCGAGCGAGTCTCGACTATCTGCATATGTGTATCTAGGATATCAGCCACATTACGAAATCCTGTGCCTGTATTTTGATTGCTGATGTCAAGCATAGACTTTTCAGTCTTTGCTATGATGTCACCAATCGATACATCACCTTGATAAGCGCTAGAGAGCGAATCAGACAGGTCAGCGATTACTTTTCGGAGCGTTGACTTGTCTTTTACAAGCTTTGCATAGTGCTCCACGTTTTTTGAAGTTGGTGTGGAATTTACCAACTCGACAACGTAGTTTATGCCCCCGATTTTTGAAATATCTCCCTGATTAGTAAGAGCAGACACCATAGTCGTAGCATCGATTGGCTCACCTTTTTCAAGTAATAACAACATTGTTTTAAAAACAATCTTGTTAGCAGGCTTATAGAAATCATCAGGAGTCAATTCATCTGCCAGTGAAATGATGGTGTCAGGTGCGATAAATACTGCCCCAAGAACCGACTGTTCAGCTACTAGATCATGAGGTAATATTCTAAAATCTTCACTCATGCGCTATCCTCCCAATACTTTTCCAAATCCACATTCATCACTGCAGCAAGGTTCTTTTGCTCGGTCAAGATTTGTCTGCGATAAGGCGCAAGCCCAGCTTGTCGCTCTTCCTCGCTACGAGGCAAATAGTAGCCGTTTGGCTTCATTTTCTTAGCTACTATAGGATGTCTAAAATTAACACGCAAGCTTTCGATAATCTCCTCCAGCTTACGCTTCGAGAGTCCAGTCTCTAAGCGGATTTCACTCGCTTGAATGGGCAAATCGAAAGTAGCGCAATTCATGATCATGTTTAACACACGTATTTCCATCTCGCTCATATCACGACTAACAGTCATGTCTTTGCCCTCCATTTTCTAGGATTCTGACGAAAATCCATGGTCATTTCCTGATAAAGCAAACGCCCATTTTCTTCTAAGAGGCCTGCATTTTGCTTTCTTAGAAAATCATTGTTACTTGCTTCTTCCTGGTAGTCCTGAGCGAGTCTGTCATAGTCTTCGATGCATGATCTAAAAACTTGTGGTACATCCTCAATCGATGAAGCGAGGCCTATAGGAGGTTGTGTGTCATATGTGAATCTCCTATCGCTATTTTTCAAGTTTCTTCGTACAACTTCTCTAAAATTCTCAGACTCTTCGATGATAATCGCTTTTTTTTCTTCAGTCTTTTCTTCATCTTTGGATGTAAGTAGCAGCAGGATGAAGACCACGATAAAGATAGTCAATAAGCCAAGCAATTGGCTTGATAAAGTTGGTTCTGTCATTTTGTTCTCCTTACGCTCTTAATTTTCGTACTTCTTTTTCTAATTCCAAAATTTCATAAACATCATTGACATCGTACATAATATCTTTCCCTTGCTTACGAAATCTTAATCCTTTTCGTTCTAACTTCTTAATATAGCCGTGAGTAAAGCCGAACTTCTTCATCAAGGCTTGTTGATTGATTGGCATACGATCATTCTCTAGCTGCTCCTTGACCTGCTTTTCAGCAAAAGCCAATAATTGATTCGTGAACAATTCAGCATTTTCGCCGTCCAATCGTAATTGTAACGTTATACCTTCCATTTTTTACATCCTCTCAACTATGCGGGCAAGCATCTTTGTGATATAATAGTTTAAATTGTTTAAGTAAGTACCTGATTTCCGTCAGGTGCTTTTTTGCGTTGTTCATAGTGCTCATTTTCTATTGCGGTTAAACCGCAATGTTGTGTAAAAAAATAATGTCATCAATAGACACATCAAAAGTAGTAGCGATTTGATAAGCCTGCGTCACGGTAGGCTCTGTTTTACCTCGTTCCCAATTTCCCCAAGTATCGGCAGAGACATCAAGGGCCTTAGCTGCGTCCACTTGTCGCCAGTTCTTTAGCGTTCGCAATGTTTTAAGAGTCATTTTTGGCATGTTGCTGTCCTTTCTATCGTTTTTTTATAATTGACTGACTCAACTATGATTATATTATAATGCGGTTAAACCGCAATGTCAAGTATTTTTTGCGTTTTTTTCGTATTTTTTTATTTTTTTCTTTACTTTTTTGCGTTTTTGCCGTAATATATACTATATGAAGGAGTGATAAAAATGAGCAATAATAAAAGTAAAGAAATTTTTTCTGCGAACTTGGAAAATTTGATGAGTAGCAGAGGGATTGATAGAAATAAGCTCTGTTCTGATCTCGGATTGAAGTACACTACTGTAAGAGATTGGTTAAAAGGCATAACTTATCCTCGGATAGGAAAAATCGAATTACTTGCAGACTATTTTGGAGTTAATAAATCAGACTTAATAGAGGATAAAGCCCAGGAAGTAAAAGAGCTAAAAATTCCCACATCCCCGTTGGTTCATAAAATTACTGAAAAGGTTGTCAAGTTATCAACTCCGAGAAAACAAAAGGTTCTTAACTACGCTAACGAACAATTAAAAGAACAAAATAATAAAGTAATCACAATTGAGGAAAAGCTTTTTGAATACCGTGTTTTTGAAAAATTGGCGGCTGGTAATGGTTACTCTTATTTTAACGACGGAAACTATGATACTGTTTTTTATAATAAAGATTTAGATCATGATTTTGCCTCTTGGGTTTTTGGTGACTCTATGGAACCTAAGTTCCAAAACGGAGAGGTTGTCCTCATAAAAGAGACTGGTTTTGATTATGACGGAGCGGTTTATGCCGTTGATTGGGACGGTCAAACGTATATTAAAAAGGTTTATCGTGAACCTGATGGATTGCGTTTAGTCTCCCTTAATCCAAAATATAAAGATAAGTTCGCACCATTTGAAGAAGATCCTAGAATTATTGGAAAAATTGTCGGAAACTTCATGCCATCTGAAAATTAAGGTCAAGGTGCTTATATGTCTACTACTCTTACTGAAAAGGAAATCAAAGTACTAATAGACGAACACAGAAAAACAATTAGTAAACTGGAAAATCAAAGGTCTTTAATAGCCTTTTTGGTTTTACTGACTTTAATTTCTGTTTTTCTGCTTGGTATCGTTGGAAATGTACTACTAACAATTTTCTCTTTTATTATCGGCAGTTTAGTCATTCTCTTTTTGATTGGTATTTTCCCTAGGCAGTCTAATACTGATCAACTAGAGTATGAAATTGAAGAGCTGAATAAACTATTGGTTGTTCAAATAGAAGACAGAATAAAAAAACAGGAGATTGACGAGAGAACTATTTATGATGTTGTTCTCAAAGTGAAAGGAATATCTTATCGCCAAGAAGCTTTCTCAGATTTATGTCAAGAACTTATAAGAGAATCAGATGATATCCCTTATTTAGGATATACTTCTAAAGAAATTAAAGAGGAATTAATTTTTGGAGGAAGATTTTATAAATACTTGCCTTTTAAAATTCCAGATGTAGAGTTTATCCCTGAATTTGATAATAAATTTGACCCTAATGCAGTTAAAATTGTGGTTCGAGGTTATCATTTAGGCTATGTCACCAAGTCAAAAAATAGAAAAGTATTAAGATTAACAACAGATTCAAATAATGAAGTTATCAAAAACGCTGAAATTTATGGGGGTGATTATAAAGATATCAATCCGGATAATGGCAGACTTCGTACAGTTAAGGATTCATTCAAGATACGAATTAAGTTGAAAGTCTTAAAAAAATAAAAAATCCCCACACTCTCGACGACCATCTTTGAGTGTGAGGTTTCAATCTTCCATCTAGCAAACAATGGAAAAGATGATAAAAAAATACAACTATAGTTTATCATAAGTTCTACACCTTTTCAACTATGCGGGCAAGCAATCGAAAAGAAAGGACTTTTTATGATAAAAAAATACATTACAAAAAAAGGAGAGACTAGATATCTCTTTCAAACATACCTGGGCATAGACCCTGCAACTGGAAAAGAAAAACGCACAACACGCCGTGGTTTTAAAACCATTAAAGAGGCCAAGGCTGCCGAACGTGACCTTCTCTTAGACGTTGAAGAGAATGGTTTTTCAAACAATGAAGATTTCCAGAACCCTACTTTTGCTGAAGTCGCTGAGTTATGGCTTGATAGCTATAAAAGCACTGTAAAACCAACAACATATCAGAACGTTAAGAAAAAACTTAATGTTATGATTGACTCATATTTTACAGATATGAAGATTCAGCAAATCAGTGTAGCTTATTGTCAAAAGGTTGCTATCAAGTTAAGTAATCGCTATATCCTATATGCTAATTACTACTCTGTCATCAGCCGTATTTTCAAGTATGCCGCTTCTCTTGACATCATTAAGTCAAATCCCTTAGACAAGATTATCAAGCCTAAAAATAAACCCTTAAAGGGCAAAGAAAACTACTATACAAAACAGGAACTAACGGAGTTCCTTAAAGTTTACAAAGCAAATTGTAAGCCAGTTGACTATACCTTTTTTCACCTACTCGCTTTTTCTGGATTGAGAACTGGAGAAGCAATCGGCCTCATGTGGTCAGATGTTGACTTTGAAAATAAACGGTTAAGCATTTCTCGCACGGCTGTCGTGATTGGCAAAAAACAAACTGTTCAGGATCCTAAAACCAAAAGGAGTAAGAGGGTTATCACCTTAGATGATGAAACTCTGAATGTTTTGAAATTCTGGAAACGACAGCAAATAAAAGAATATTTCCAGGCTGGTGTGCCTTACAAACATGATTCGAATTATATTTTTACGAATAATAGTGGGGGATGGCTTTTGGCTGCAACTATGAAAGTGAAGCTTAGCAGATTCTTTTGTAAACACAAAGATCTTAAAAAAATTTCGCCTCACGGATTTAGGCATACACATGCTTCTCTCCTCTTTGAAGCTGGTGTTACAGCGAAAATCATTTCAGATAGACTCGGTCACAATAATGTTCAAATCACCCTTGATATGTATACCCACATCAATGATAATCAACGCGTTGAAGTCGTTGACCAGTTCATGGATTTCATCCGCTCCAGCTAAAAGTAAAGTCGTATTCAATCTCGTATTCACTTTTGCTTAACACGCTAGAAGTCCACTAGTTTCAAAGGATTAGCAAGCTGTGTACTATTTATGGTATAATGAAAGAATGAAATACCCAAAAATTGATTTAAAAACCATTCGTCTGCAGACGAGGCAATTTCAGGCTGAAAATCCCCGCCTATTTCTCGTCTATCTCTTACCTAGCATACTGGTCATCTTATCAGGCTTTCTCAACCCCTTGGCTCGTCTCCAAGAAAGTGTTTTAGAGCAATCCTTTTTCAGCATGCTGGCACAAGTGCTCCAAGCCTATCTCTTCCCACTAGTGGTTTCTTTTGTGGGCACGATTTTTCTAGCAGGTGCTGCCTTTGAGACACTCCGACTCCTCAAGGATCCTGATACAGAACTCTCAGTAAAATCAAGCCTGGCTCTCTTTGCTGAAGAGCGCTTCTCGCAAACCTTCCTAACTCTGCTCCTCAAACGTTTCTACCTCTTTTTATGGAGCATTCCAAACTTAGTAGGCGTTTATTTTCTCTTTTATAGCAATCTCTTAGCTCGGAGATTTGTCGCCTTACATCCTGAATTTCCAAAACTAGACCTCTCATCAGTTGAAACGGAGCAGTTCCTTATGACCTTTGGCCTCTACTTTTTCGCGAGCCTCATCTTGATGATTGTAGGGAACATCCTCTACGTTCCGCAACATTATGCCTACTCGCAGGTAGAATTCCTCCTCTGCGACACTCTGGATTTAGGACAGGCTAAACCAAGCCAAATCCTGAAAACTAGCCGTTTCTTGATGAAGGGTTACAAGTTTCAACGCTTTGTCCTCGACCTACAACTACTCCCTTGGTACTTCCTCAACTGGATCACCTTTGGAATTGCTAGCTTTTCACTCCTTCCCTATATCCAGAACAATCACATCTTCTTTTACAGAGCCCTACTAGCCCGTAAACGTCGAAATGGATAAGAGCATATAAAAACCAGCGTCGTTCAGGACGCTGGTTTTCTTATTTAAAAAGCAAAATACTCAGCAGAGTCAAAATAGCAGGTCCATCTTGCTTCAGAAGAATCTTCTTGTTTACCCTGAAGGAATGACACACAAAAAAGAAGCGAGAACCCAATCAGTTCCCAACTTCCATTTTAATGATTAGTTCATTGAAACGTGAACGTGGTCATAGTGGTTTTCGGTTACGCTACCACGGTCTGGCATTGGATTCCACGTATAGGCTGGTCCATATTTACTATCATATGGAGCGTAGAAACGTTGTTTCCAGATGATATAGTTGATACCACGGCTAGCCATATTTTTGACTGCATATTCCGCGATTTGATCACCAAGTGCTGAACTCACTGGAACCATGAAGTCGATGGCCAAACCTTTACCATGGTCCCCACTGTCACCAGGACGGTAGCCACTAAAGGATGTAATCCCAAACAAGTTGGCTACTTCTTCTTTAAAGGCTGCAGTTTGTGGTTGAAGACCAGCATTCTCAGACTTAGCTACAGCAAGTCCTGCATAGTCAGGAGCCGCTGGAGCTGAATACGTTCTTGAAGGAGTTTGGCTTTGCTCTGCTTGATAAGTCGAAGTTGCAGTGTCAGAAGTTGCTGTTGATGCTGCTTCTTCTGTTGCACTTGATCCTGTTGTATCAGCAGGTGTTTCAGTTGCTGGAGCAGCTGCTACTGGGGCTTCTGCTGGAGTTGTTGCTGCCGTTTCTTCGGTAGCTGGAGTCGCTGCTTGAGGAGCTTCTTCTTCAACTGAGCGAGTTGTTGCTGCTACTGGTGCTTCCGCTGGAGTCGTTGCTGCTGTTTCTTCAGCTACAGGTGTTTCTGTAGATGGTGTCTCTTCAGCAACTGTCGCTGTCTCAGAAACTTCTGAACTTGACGTTACTTCTGCTGGTTTTTCCGTCTCTGTTGCAGTTGGAGCTTCCTCAATTGGTTGAGAAAGGTCTTCTACTTGAACTGTTTGTTCATCGACTGTCACTTGATTCGTCGTCAAATCAGCTGTCGCAGTCGTCACTTCTTCACTAGCGTCTGCTTGAGGAGCTTGGATTTCAACTTCCGTTACCTCTTCTGCCTCATTGACAGTTGTAGTGAGGACAGTATCTGGGAAAATCAAGTCCATATTGGTGATTTTGTTCAAATTAGCAAGAACCGTCACATCTACTCCCAAAGCTTCTGCAATCGTGCTCAGGGTATCTCCATACTGAACTGTATAGCTGTTTTTGTTTTCGTTTTTCGTCACGTCATCTTGGATTTGCTCAACGCTACGTGCTGTCCAAGAGATTTCTTGAGCTTTAGCTCCTAATGTGGGAGCAAGAGACAAGGCTACTGTTGAGGCTAAAATAATTCTTTTCTTCATTCGTTCATATTCCTTTCAAATGAGTACTTGTCTATCATAACACAAAAAAAGCAGAAAAAAAGCCCTCTCGGGCCTATTTAACAGAACTGTCTATTCCCTGTAACAAACTCGATTACTTGAAATAGTTTGTTAGGTTTCTGTCATAAAATTGACACAATCTTCTCGTCCCCAATCCTAAGAAATATGAGGAACATCTGCCAACTCTTGAATCATGTGATTCCCTTCATAAGACGACTCTAAAAAGTTGATGCTTTGAAGACCGCTATTCTTGGCAAATTCCACATCCAAAGTCCGGTCTCCTATATAGTAGGTGTTCTCAGGATCCAACTCATACTTGTCTAGCAGATAGGTCGCCGCTTCTGGACTGGGCTTGCGCGCAAAGCCACTCTGACTGGTTAAAATCTCTTTGAAATAGGATTCCAACCCCAAGTCTCTGAGAATGGTAGAAGCATTGTCTCCCTTATGAGTATAGACAAACTGCTGAATCCCTGCTTGGTCTGCCCAAGCTAGCACTTCACGCGCACCTGGCATCAAAACTACCTGAGTATTCTTCTCAGCCAGACTTTGGGCACGCACCTGATTGAGCACTTCCGCATCCAGGTTTCTCTCTTCTGCCACCTGCTCCAGCAAATCCTGCACTGAATACCTAAGGATAAACTCTCTCACTTTCTCCTTATCATAAGGAATAGAAAACTGAGCAAAGGTCTCCTCAATCCCTGACAAAATCGCTTCGTAAGAGTCCAATAAAGTCCCGTCCAAATCCCAAATAAAGGCTATTTTTTGCATCTCCTATCCTTTCAAACTCATATAACGCTGGTAACGGTAACGTAGAAATAACCAGCGAAAACCATTATCCAAGAGAGTCCCTGCCCAAATACCAGGCAAGCCCCAACCAAGAACAATACCCATCAGATATCCTGTTCCAATGCGGATACACCACATCCCAATACTTGTTGCATAAAAGGGGAGGCGAGCATTCCCCAAACCCTGCCAAACTGCAGTATAGATGACTGTTCCTATCGTCATGGGAGTCCCCAATAGAGAAAACAGTGCAACCAAAACGCTCGCTTCGACCGCTACAGGGTCGGTCGTATAGAGATGAGTCAATGGTGTCCCCAAGGCATAGATACTGAGAGTTAAGGGCAACATAAGAAGCAGGGAAAGCCAAAAGGTTTGCTTGCTCAAATCATCTACTCTTTCCCAGTTATCCTCTCCAACTGCTCGAGCTACCTGCATGACCGTCGCTGTAGCGACGCCAAAGGCAGGCATATAGTTAAACTGGGTCAAGACTTCTCCGACTGCATTCCCCGCTACTGCCTCCGTCCCAAAAGAAACAACCAAGGCAATGATCACTACATCTCCAGCTCGCATCATGAGACGTTCTCCTGCCGCTGGCAAAGCCAAAGTCA
Organism: Streptococcus oralis ATCC 49296; assembly: GCF_000185265.1. GTDB lineage: Bacteria > Bacillota > Bacilli > Lactobacillales > Streptococcaceae > Streptococcus > Streptococcus oralis_BC. Next base: position 305,942 of record NZ_GL622183.1, read on the forward strand.
ATAGTTCCTTATCTAAACCAAAAGTCGGTTTCTCAAAAGGCAGCTTTAATTGTGACCACAAAATCACAAGACCGACTAAGCGAGACAAGATAGTCCCCCAAGCAACACCCGCTATGCCCATATCAAGGACAAAAATAGCTAGACTTGAAAAAAGAATATTCAAGGCATTGGATAACAGACTCACATAGAGGGGTAGACGCGGATTATGCGTTGCACGAATCAAGGCACCTAGACTCGTCATCAAGCCCAAGAGAACAATCGATCCACCCACCAAAGATAGGTAGAGCCCACCACTCTCAGCCACAGCCTGCTCAGTTCCCAAGAGCCCTATCATCTCTTGCCCAGCAAAGATGGATAAAGCGCCTAAAAGTGCACTCAGCAATAGGGTTATCTTGAGAGCCTCTGTCACGTGATAAGCCAACTTGGACTGATCTTTCTGCCCCAAACTTTTTGAAATAACGCTGGAAATAGCAGCTCCCAGAGCGATAAAAATCGCCTGGTAAATGGTGATAATATTGCCAGCCACTGAAACACCTGAAATGGCGATTAAGCCCAAGTGAGCGACCAAGTAACTGTCCACCATTCCCATGAGCATCTGCAAAAAGTTTTCACCCATAGCTGGCAATGCAATATTAAGAATGTCTTTATTTTTCTTAAACAATCTCTCCTCCTGATGAAAAGAAACTCAGTTGGTTTCCCAACCGAGTTTACTCCCTCTGTCTTAAAGTCCTAGATAAGCCTCCACCGCTGCTTGCATGTCAGCAGCTGCCACTGTTGTTTTATGACGAACCGGAGCTGTTTCAAGGCCATCAACCGCTGGTGGCACTGCCACTCCTGAAATGTCATGTAATTGAGCCAAGGCTTCAAAGTCAGTTAAGCCTGCTTTTCCTGTTACCGCTTCTACGGCAACCACTGGGAACTTGTATGGACTAGCTGTTGAAGCAATCACTGTCTTAGTCGCATCGCCAGTAGCCGCTTGGTATTTTCTATAAACAGCTGAGGCAACCGCCGTATGTGGATCCTCGATGTAGACATCTGTATCATAAACACGTTTAATTTCTGCCGCAGTTTCTTCCTCAGTCGCATATTCAGCTGCAAAGAGTTCCAGAATCGTTGCATCAAAGTCTGTCAATTCATATTGTCCTTGTGTACTCAAGGCATTCATGAGTTCAGCTGTCTTAACCGCATCATTCCCCAAAAGATGGAAAATCAAACGCTCCAAGTTTGAAGATACCAAGATATCCATAGATGGACTAGTTGTTACTTTAAACTCACGTTTCTTATCATAAACACGTGTCTTGAAGAAGTCAGTTAAAACATTATTGTCATTTGAAGCACAGATCAATTTACCAACTGGCAGACCGATTTGTTTAGCATAAAAGGCAGCCAAGATATTTCCAAAGTTTCCTGTTGGTACTGTGAAGTTGACCTTATCACCAGCCACAATCTCACCAGTCTTGACCAACTGAGCGTAGGCATAAACATAATAAACAATCTGTGGTACCAAACGACCAATGTTCATAGAGTTAGCTGATGAAAATTGCAGTTTATTGGCAGCCAATTTTTCACGAAGTTCCACATCGTTGAACATGTGCTTCACGTTTGTTTGTGCATCATCAAAGTTTCCATCAATAGCGATAACATGAGTATTGTCGCCAGTCTGAGTAGTCATTTGCAACTCTTGTACCTTGCTGACACCATCCTTTGGATAAAAGACGATAATCTCAGTTCCAGGCACATCCGCAAACCCTGCCATAGCAGCTTTTCCAGTATCACCAGATGTCGCTGTCAAAATGACAATCTTGTTCTCCAAACCATGCTTTTTAGCGGCTGTCGTCATAAAGTATGGCAAGATAGACAAGGCCATATCCTTAAAGGCAATCGTTGAACCATGGAACAATTCCAAGTTGTATTGCCCATCCAGTTTCACCAATGGCGCAATAGCTGGAGTATCAAACTTGCTATCGTAGGCATTGTTGATACAGTAGTCCAACTCCTCAGCCGTAAAGTCATCTAAAAAGGCTGATAAAACTAATTTGGCCACTTCTTGGTAAGAAGCATCTTTTAATGTTTCAAAGTCCAAATCCACCTTTGGATAAGTAAGTGGTGTAAACAGACCACCATCCGTCGCCAAACCTTGCAAAATAGCTTGGCTGGCAGTTACTGTATTATTGGCATCACGCGTTGATTGATAAACTAATGTCATGAATCTCTATCCTTTATCTATAGTCTCTTCCATTATATCATGATTTTTCAGAAAATTCTCCCTTTATAAGAGAAATTATAATCCCAATTCTTTCTTCAAAGGCTCTAAATAAACCATTTCTTGCTTATCTCTTTTCTCCAGCCCCTCCTCAGCGAGGGTGAGTAAGTCTTTAGAAAACTCGAGAACCGCAGCTTCTTCTTCATCTGTAAGTTTTTTCTTAGAAAATTGTCGTCTTAAAAGCTTATAATCACGACCAGCTGTGGTAAAAAATGGAGCAGTTCGCAAGTAAGCTTCAAGTTTGTCTAAATGAACCAACAAGCCCAAATGAAAGGCTGCAGAAGCAAAAGTCCTATCAAGCGGCTGAGTACACACACTACGAAACTCAACTGTCCCTCGAGTCGTTAAGTCTTGGTACTGGTAACTACGATGAGTTTGGAAATCTTCCTCCTGAGGATGAATTAACACCTCATCCCCATTAAGGGTAAATGCTTGGATTTCAGGTGTAGCCAAATAGTCCCTAGCCTGAATCGGATAAAAATAATAGGTCTGCCCATCACGCTCCGCAGTAAAAATCGCAGAATGATTTAAATAGTCAAAAAAATCATCCTCATCTTTAAATAGTCTAGTATTGACACCAACATTCTCTGGATAGATACCATGCATGGATTCTTCCCAAAAAATATCTCTCGAAATTTTGGTATCCCAATCTGCCCCTGAAAACTCAGAATTGGCAAACAAATAAGCTTTGGCAGCTTCAATTTGAGTAAAAGCATTGATAACACGCAGGTAGTTGGACCTTGAAACGTCTAGTTGAACCTGACTTCCACAGATAAAGGCACCATACTCAGGGAAATGATGTAAACCTCTACTAGTCTTACTTCTACTTAAGTTCAAGTAATCCATCAACATCTGATAGCGGGGATAAGGCACTGGACAATTCTCATTCTTCTCCCAGTTGGGATGAATGCCGCAGCCAACAATAGCATGATTAGCTTCACCCAACTTATTCTGAATCGTAGCCATATAGAAATCAAAGCGTTCTTCTACCTCTTGGATAGATTCGGCCTTTCCGAATGCAAACTCAATTGTCGTATAAGCAACCTCAAATAAGATCGTATCTTGGCTGACTGGATCAAGCAACTGAATTGGATTCCCAAAATCATCCACTTTTTCGATAGTAAAGCCCAGTACTGATGGTAAATACCGAAAGAGATCCTTAACAACTTCACCATCTGTAGCCTTACCCTCTAAATTTACAATAGGATATTCTAACTCAATCCCAATAAATAAATTTGGGTTCTCTTTTATATTCTTTAAGTAACGTTTCTTCAGTAATTCAACAGACCGAGACATTAATCACCAAACTCTTTCATAATCAAAATAAATTGTGAATAAGTAATATTATACCAAAAATACACTAAAAATGACTAGAATAAGAAGAAAAAGATCATTCATCAGATATCTGTACTTAATCAAAATCTTTACCAAAACAAAAAACAAGGTCCGAAAACCTTGTCTTTATTACTATACCGGCGGCCGGGGTCGAACCGGCACGTCCTTGCGGACACTGGATTTTGAGTTCAATTCCTACAATTTTTGAACCCTACAATCTTGATTTAATAGGATTTTAGGAGGTTTGAATCTTGCAAAATAGACTCTTTTTTCAAATTTCAGTAACTTTTAGGTAACACTTCATACCTTTTCCACAGTTAATGTAACATTGTGTCTTCTCCTATATAAAAAATCAATTTTTTAGATTATTAAAACAAAAACAACTCTTTTGCCCAAGTAGAAGATAATTCATTTTCTAGTAAAACTTTTTCTTGCCATATACCAGAATACTTTATGCCATCATCTTTAGCAGAATTTTTATGATTACCATTTATATTATCGGGCATAAGCACCGGTAATTCTTTCCAGATGCTTCTTGATTTACCACTCATTGTTAATACTCTCCCATCATGAAAATTAAAAGTACCATAGCCTTTTTTTTGAGGTAAAAACGATAAGTTTTCACTTGGTATATATAGCATATTAGATTTCAAACTACTCATATGTTCTAAAGAATGAGGATGAAAAGGATACATCTTCTGCAAACATTCTTTATCATTCGTCATGTCACCAATTTGCAAATAACCATAAATGATATTTAAATCAGGAGCATCTTTCTTAAAACACAATGTTCCATTATAAATATCCCCTTCAGTTTGTCTAAACCATCCAAAAAATAGAAAAAGGTCACCAATAGAAACATTGTGATTTCGTAATATTCCCTGAGAACTTTTAATTTGGCCAAATGCTGGTCTCCAATCAGAAACAGAATTATTCCTAATATTTTCTCTTATGTCCGGGTCAAGATGACAATTAAAATGATTTGTTTTATCTTCCTTCCCTTTTAATTGTTTTAATATATCTGAAAATAATACTCCATCATAGTTTAAATCGTCAAAAGATATAGTGTCATATTTAGCAGGTATTGGCAATGAAAGCAGTGTTCCATCAGGTAGTATAGGACTCGGGATACCACCATTAGATGAATCAAATCCTTTTCTTGATAAAATTATTTTCAAAATTCTTTTCCTCGTATAAAAAAGGGATGGTAAGGCAAATCCATTACTTTGTTTTGTGAACCAAGTATAGTCTCAGCAAATTCCGTTAATTCTAATACATCAGTAAATCTCTCTTCAGAATTATAAAATCCATTTTTGGCATTCCATCTTGGGAATGGTTTCCCATTCATTCTTGCTCGTTCTCCCATCGGGAAAAAATCTAAAATTTCTTTAGGAATTTTGAGTGGAGACTTACCAAAATAATTAAAACGGTCTGCAAGAATCACTACTTCATTCATAAAACTTGATTGGTTTAATCCATTCTTTTCAATCAGCCATTGATAAGTATAAGCATCTCTTCTATTATTAGATTTTGGAGATAATAAATATTCTTTCATTGTTAAAATTTCACTAATTTTAGCAACAAAAATTAGATGATTATATTTTGGAGTGATAAACATTCCTTGCTCATCTCTCCATTGTTTCCCATCGTTTGAATGCCCTGCTACAGCCATTATGTAAGCATCTACAGACTTAGAGTTTATTTTATCAGCCCAGTTCTTTTTGATATTTCTTCTTAACTGAAGCATACACCCTCCTTCGGTAAGAAGATGGGGAGTTGTATCATAATTTTCTGTAAAAACACAAGGATTGATACCATAATCATGAGTCATTCTATAGCAGTAAAAAATGGTTTGTTTGTCCACTCTTTTACCTCCTTCTCTCCAAAAGTTTTTGTATTCTAATTAAATATAGTATATCAAAAATGCTCTGTTGATGAAAGGGATTATACTCTTTTGTAAATACATGCCGAAGATAGTTTAACGTTCGGATAACCTCAAGGAATAACAATTACAAAAAATATGATTGATAAGAAGTTTAAGCAAATACTAGAAAGGGATAAAGATTTAAAGAAAATAAGAATACATGATTTGAGACACTCTCATACATCATTACTTATAAATCAAGGAGAGGATTATCTTGTTGTCAAAGAAAGATTAGGACACGCATCTATTACAACAACAATTGATACTTATTCTCATTTGTACCCTAGCAAACAGAAAACATTGGCTAATAAACTTGATGATTTATTTTAAAATGGAAAAATTGGTAACTCAACAAAAACTGATAAAAAAAACAAGGTCCGAAAACCTTGTCTTTATTACTATACCGGCGGCCGGGGTCGAACCGGCACGTCCTTGCGGACACTGGATTTTGAGTCCAGCGCGTCTGCCAATTCCGCCACGCCGGCAAATAGTAACTGGGGTAGCTGGATTCGAACCAACGCATGAGGGAGTCAAAGTCCCTTGCCTTACCGCTTGGCTATACCCCAATAATATAAAATAGGCGAGTGATGGGGATCGAACCCACGCATGCCAGAGCCACAATCTGGTGTGTTAACCACTTCACCACACCCGCCATAATCATATTAACACGGGCAGTAGGAATTGAACCCACACTGAAGGTTTTGGAGACCTTAGTTCTACCTTTAAACTATGCCCGTAACTAAAGTAATGGAAGGGGAGGGATTCGAACCCCCGAACCCGAAGGAGCGGATTTACAGTCCGCCGCGTTTAGCCTCTTCGCTACCCTTCCAAGTTAT
>NZ_GL622183.1:315786-397596 GCF_000185265.1 Streptococcus oralis ATCC 49296
TTACCTTTGTCAAGGACTTTTTTCCTCTTTATCGAAATTCTGAAAAGATAAGGGAAAAGAGCCAGTTAAACTGACTCCTTCTATTTATCTTGCCAATTAGTCGCACGTTCCTCTCCCCACCAGTAAGGGATCAATTCGGCAACCTTAATTGTTTTTCTTGTTTCGTAGTCCATCATGAACTCTGCTTCTTTATTCTCAGCATTCAATTCTAAGAGAAATTCTCTGCAAGCGCCACAGGGCATACCTGATCCTTCGCCGTAGGGAGGTTTGTCTCGAAAGGCGAGGATTTTCTTAACTTTGGTTTGTCCTGAAAATTGATACATATTGAAGAGAGCCGCTCATTCTGCACAGAGATGAAAAACACCACAAGTGCCTTCCATACAAAATCCTGTGAAGATCTGACCATCTTCTGCTTCTACTGCAGCAACAACATGGTTAGCATAAACAAAGTCAGAAACCTCATGGGGATTGTATAAAGTTCGCGCTTCTTCATACATCTTTTCCCAGATATCCATCTGCAGTCCTTTTTATTTAGAAATCTCTTTGAGCATGTTCTCGATATGCTGGATAGATTTTTCACGACCTAATAGGTAAATCGTATCTGGAAGTTCTGGTCCATGCATTTCACCTGAAACGGCAATACGAATCGGCATGAAGAGGTTTTTCCCTTTAATACCTGTTTCTTTTTGAACTGCTTTGATTTGTGGGAAGATGTTTTCTGTTACAAATTCTTCATCTGTCATTGCTTCTAGTTTCGCTTTGAAGGCTTCCAGAACAACCGGAACGGTTTCTCCTGCCATGACCTCGCGCTCAGCGTCTGTCAACTCTGGGAAATCCGAGAAGAAAAGATCTGTCAATGGAACGATTTCATCCACTGATTTCATTTGTGGTTTGTATAGTTCCACCATTTTTTCAGACTTGTCAGTCAAACGCCCTGCTTCTTCTAAGTAAGGTTTAGCCATTTCAAAGATGGTTGTCAAGTCAGCTCTCTTGATGTAGTCATTGCTCATCCAGTCCAGTTTCTTCTGATCAAAGGCAGCTGGTGACTTGCTGAGACGATTTTCATCAAAGAGTTTAATCAATTCCTCACGAGAGAAAATTTCATCTTCGCCACCTGGATTCCAACCAAGAAGGGCGATAAAGTTAAAGACAGCTTCTGGAAGATAGCCTTTCTTACGGTAGTCTTCAATAAATTGAAGGGTATTGGTGTCACGTTTAGACAATTTTTTACCCGTTTCAGAGTTGATGATCAAAGTCATGTGACCGAACTCAGGTGCATCCCAACCAAGAGCTTCATAAACCATAAGCTGTTTTGGTGTGTTGGCAATGTGGTCATCTCCACGGATAACATGAGAGATTTGCATATCATGGTCATCGATGACAACAGCAAAGTTGTATGTTGGGTAGCCATCTTTCTTTTGAATCACCCAGTCACCACCGATGTTGCCACCTTCAAACTCGATATCACCTTTGACCATATCATGCCATTTGTAGATACCAGACTCATTGACAGCCAAACGAACAGTTGGGATGATACCAGCCGCTTCACGTTCTGCGATGTAAGCTGCTTTTTCCTCTTCACTCATGCCAAGATATTCATTGATGTAGCGTGGTGTTTCGCCAGCTGCTTCTTGGTGTTCGCGCTCAGCCGCCAACTCTTCTTCTGTAACGTAAGATTTGTAGGCTTTTCCTTCAGCTAGCAATTGGTCGATGTATTTTTGATACAAGTCCAAACGCTCAGACTGGCGGTAGTTTGCATGAGTTTCTGGACTTTCATCCCAGTCAATCCCCAACCAGCGAAGATTTTCAAGCTGTGAACGTTCTCCATCCTCAACATGGCGTTTACGGTCAGTATCTTCGATACGAATGATAAAAGTTCCACCATGATGGCGTGCGTAAAGGTAGTTAAACAATGCTGTACGGGCATTTCCGATGTGTAGTAGTCCTGTTGGACTTGGTGCGTAGCGTACGCGGATATCTTTTGACATAGTTTCTCCTATAAAGTCTCTAGGCGTCTGCCTTTTTGCTTTCTATATTATATCACAAGTCTCGCCTGAGTCCAATGTCTATGAATAAAGAGAGTAAAAAGAGTGGACAAGCCACTCTTTTCTTCTATTATAGACGTGCGTTAAGCTCTTTGCTCAATTCTTCAAATCCTGGTTTTCCAAGAAGGGCAAACATGTTACGTTTGTAGGCTTCAACACCTGGTTGGTCAAATGGGTTGATGGCGTTCAAGTAACCTGAAAGGGCAATTGCCAATTCGAAGAAGTAGATAGTGTAACCAAGAGTGAAGGCATCTTGCTCTGGAAGGGTGACGTACATGTTTGGTACATCACCGTCTGTGTGGGCAAGAAGAACACCGTCAGTTGCTTTTTTGTTTACAAAGTCAACGTCTTTTCCTTGAAGGTAACCAAGTCCGTCAAGGTCTTCTTCCAAAGTAGGAATGATCACGTTCTTACGTGGTTTGTCAACACGGACAACTGTTTCAAACATGATACGAGTTCCTTCTTGGATAAATTGACCCAATGAGTGCAAGTCAGTTGAGAAGTTTGCTGAAGTTGGGTAGATCCCTTTTTGGTCTTTCCCTTCTGACTCACCAGCCAATTGTTTCCACCATTCTGAGAAGTATTGAAGTGATGGTTCGTAGTTTACCAAGATTTCAGTAGCATAGCCTTTGCGGTAAAGGATGTTACGAACTGCTGCGTATTGGTATGCTTCGTTTTCAGCAATCTTGTCTGAAGTGTAGTCTTTACGAGCTGCGTTGGCACCTTCCATAAGGGCTTTGATATCTGCACCTGATGCAGCGATTGGAAGCAATCCAACTGCTGTCAATACTGAGAAGCGTCCACCGATGTCATCTGGAACTACAAATGTTTCCCAACCATTAGCATCTGCTTCAACCTTAACAGCACCTTTTTGGCGGTCAGTTGTTGCGTAGATACGTTTGTTAGCTTCTTCTTGTCCGTATTTCTTAACCAAAAGTTCTTTGAAGACACGGAAAGCAATAGCTGGTTCAGTTGTTGTACCTGATTTAGAAATCACGTTTACTGAGAAGTCTTTGTCAGCTACGTACTCCACCAAGTCAGCAAGGTAAGTTGATGAGATTGAGTTTCCAGCGTAAAGGATTTGTGGCGCTTTACGTTCTTCTTTTGTTTGCAAGTTAGCAAAGTGGTGGTTCAAGAAGTCGATGGCTGCTTTGGCACCAAGGTAAGATCCACCGATACCGATTACAACCAAGACATCGCTATCTGATTTGATTTGCTCAGCAGCTTTCAAGATGCGGTCGAATTCTTCGCGGTCGTAGTTTTCAGGAAGGTCCAACCAACCCAAAAAGTCACTACCAGCACCAGTTCCTTTACGGATCAATTCGTCTGCAGCTGTTACTTGTGCTTGCATGTATTCCACTTCATGTGGGGCAACAAATTTGTCTAAAACTTTTGAATAATCAAATTTAATATGTGACATGATAATCCTCCAAAATTTCTTCTTTTCTATCATAACGCTTACCTTCGATTTTTTCAAGTTTTTTTATTGAATTTGCCCAATTTTTATCAGAATTCAAACGTTTGCGTAAATTTGCTAAAATATAAAAAATCTGAAAGGACGAATAAAAACGGCTAGAGACTCTAACCGTTACAATTCATTTAATAAATACTCAAATAGTTCTAAATTGCCGTCTTCTTCATTGACCAGGAACTCTGGGTGCCACTGTAAACCAATGATACGATGCTCGTCGATAGACTCAATCGCTTCCACCGTCTGGTCGCGAGGGTCCACCGCTGTCACACGGAAATTAGGTGCCAGGTCTTTGATACTTTGACGATGAACTGAGTTGACCTGACTTTCTTTGCCAAATAACTTAGCCACCACGCTTCCTTCTACTGTCTCAATAGTATGAGATGTCCCAAAAGGTAAGCCTTGCCAGTGACCTTCAATTTCTTGGTGGAGGGTGCCGCCAAAAGCAACATTGACCAGCTGAACCCCGCGACAGATTGCCATAATTGGTTTATTCTGACGGAGCGCTTCTTTCAAGAGGGCTAGTTCAAACTCATCGCGTACAAGGTTGTAATCATCGCTCTCAATGGTCTTTTTCTCTCCATAAAACTGAGGATGGACGTTTTGCCCACCTGTCAAGATGAGTTTGTCAATCATTTCCACATAATCGCGCACAATGGACTCATCTCCTACAGGAATTACTAAAGGGAGACCACCGACTTGACGAATGCTCTCTGCAAATTTACAAGATACAGATGAGTGAATGTTTTTCCCTTCTGCATCTACAGGACATAGGTTTGCAGCAACTCCTACAACCGTTCTAGCCATGATGTGTCTCCTTTCGATTTTCTTGCGACAGTCTTATCTTATCACTCCAACCCTTTCATGTCTAATATGTTTTTTTAAAGACCGTGATAAGTATTTTTTATGGACAAGAAAAAGCTGCCCAACGAGGACAACTTCTTTTTTATTCGAAGACAAATTGATTGTGATATAGTTCCGAGTAGAAACCGCCGAGTTTGAGCAACTCGTGATGATTTCCACGTTCAATAACCTCTCCTTCTTTGAGGACAATAATCTGATCGGCATTGAGGATAGTCTTCAAACGATGGGCAATGACAAAACTGGTTCGACCTGCTACAACTGCCTCCATGGCATGTTGAATCTTGCTTTCTGTTACGGTATCGACATTGGAAGTCGCTTCATCTAAGATTAGGACTTGAGGATCTGTCATCAAGGTTCGAGCGATGGAAATCAATTGTTTCTGCCCAGTCGAGAAGATATTTTGCTCATCATCAATAAGGGTATCATACTTGTCAGGCAAGCTTTCGATGTAGTCATGAATATGAGTTGCCTTAGCAGCTGCTTCGACCATTTCCTGACTGGCATCTGGCACACCAAAGCGGATATTGTCTCGGATCGTTCCACTAAACAAGACCGAATCCTGCAAGACAATACCGACCTTACTCCGCAGGCTGTCCAAGTCGTAGTCACGAATGTCTTTCCCATCAAAGCAAATGCTGCCTGCATCCACATCGTAGAAACGATTGATGAGGTTCATGATGGTCGTTTTCCCTGAGCCAGTCGGACCGACAACTGCTATCATCTGCCCCTTAGGAGCTGAAATGCTAACATCTTTTAAAATCGGCTTGTCTGGCACATAAGAGAAATCAATGTGACTGATTTCAACACCTTCTCGCAATTCCGTAAAGGCGGGTGCACTTTGCGGACGGATCTCTTCTTCTGCATCGAACATTTCTTGGATACGATCTGCTCCTGTAAAGGCTAACTGAAGACTGCCCCAGCTAGCAGCAACCTGGATAATGGGCTGGTAGTACTGCTGAGAAAATTGGGTAAACATGACAATCAAACCTAGGGCTGTCGTTGTTTCGATGCTCGGGTCATTCAGTAGGACAGCCGAACCCGCAAAAATGACAATGGCTGTATTGACCAAGCTCATCCCATTCATAACAGGAAAGAGGATGCCTGAGAACATTCTCCCTTTAAAGGTTGCCTTACGCACGCGCTCATTTTGCACCACAAAGCCTGCTACGATGTCGTCCTGAATCCCTTGAACGATAACAGCTTTCTGCCCTGAAATACTTTCGTCCATGTAGGCGTTGAGTTTCCCAACCTCTTTTTGCTGGAGATTGGTGTACTTGCGGGCCATTTTCACGATGAAGACCAACATGAGAAAGGCCACCGGGGTGCTGGCTACTGTTATCAGAGCTAGCGTCACATTTCTTGAAAACATGACAAAAATCAAACCGATGTAAAGAGCAATATTGCTCATAACCTGAACTAGACTTTCATTGAAGGCTTGAAGGATGTTGTCCAAGTCACTCGTGAAGCGAGAGAGGATGTCACCATCCTGATGGCGGTCAAAGAAAGAAACCGTCAAACGAGAAAGTTTGCCAAAAAGCCCCTTACGCATCTCATTTGTCGACTCGGCAATCACACGGGTCATCAAGGTCATGTAAATCAAACTGGATACCACTAAGGAAAGGACAACCAGAGCTAGATTCAGCATCAGAGCCGATAAACTCTGCCAGGCTAGTTCAGAAGTTCCATTTTGATAAGCCAGCACTAGGTTAGCAAGCTCTGTTACTGCTTGACCTGAAAAAACTGGAAAGAGGGCTTGGGCAATTGTCGCCACTGCAACCATCAGAATCACAATGACAAAGGAGAGCTTGTAAACTTTAAAATAATTCCAGAAAAATCGAACGGTTTTCATTTTATTCCTCCTTTCCCTTTTGTGTTTCGTAGATTTCGCGGTAGACGGCATTGTTAGCTACCAAGTCTGCATGCCTTCCTTCTCCAATCAAGCGTCCTTGGTCCAAGACCAAAATCTTGTCTGCATGGACGACTGAACTGATCTTTTGAGCGATGATAATGGTTGTCGTCCCTTTCAGATCTTTATTCAAAGCTTCCTGTACGAGTCTTTCTGACTTGGCATCCAAGGCCGAAGTCGAATCGTCAAAAATCAGGATACGGGGATTGCTGACGATCCCACGGGCAATGGACATCCGTTGTTTTTGTCCACCAGAAAAGTTGGTGCCACGTTCTTCGACCTGACTCTCAAATTTGTTTTCCATACGCCCGATAAATTCGCTGGCTTGAGCAATTCGTGCTGCACGTTCCATTTCTGACACGCTGGCATTTCCTTTCCCTTGACGAAGATTATCTGCAATGGTCCCACTAAAGAGAATAGCACGTTGCAAGACAATGGAAACTGTTTTACGCAAAGTTCCCTCGCTAACGTCTCGAATATCCTTGCCACCAATCTTGATAGATCCCTCCTGTGGATCAAACAGTCGTGGAATTAACTGAGCTAGAGTGGACTTCCCTGCTCCAGTAGCCCCAACCACACCCACCATCTGACCAGGCGCAACATCAAAGGTTACATTCTTCAGCATAGGCTCATCATCATTAGGATAGGTGAAGGTCACATTTTCAAAAGAGAGACTTCCTTCTAACTCTTCATCTGGGAGATCTTTAAAGATCATTGCTGGCTCGGTATCTAGAATTTCGCGGATACGACGCAAGGAAATCATGGCACGGCTGACAGAATTTCCTAAAAATCCAACCATGATAATAGTAAAGATAATCTGGCTGAGATAGTTGACAAAGGAAGCAATCGAGCCCACAACAGATGGATCTGACTGAGCCATTCCGGCCACCAGCCAGATAGAGAGGAAGACTGCCCCATAACCGACTAGCATCATAACAGGTTCTATAACTGAGAAGGCATAACCAATATAAAGATTTTGGCCGAGAAGTTCGTCAGAAACCTCGGTAAATTTGTCAAATTGTGCTTTTTCTTGTACAAAGGATTTGACCACGCGCACACCACGTAGATTTTCTTTGGCGATAGCATTGATCCGTTCAAGAAGGGTTTGAAACTTAGCAAATCGTGGTCCCATCATCCCCATCATGATGGCTGTAAGTGCAAAGATTAGGAGCACCATGAGGACAATCACCCACCAAAGTGACGGGAGAGTGTGGACCGCCAAGATAAAGGAACCGATAAAGAGAAGAGGGAGACGGAAGAGGATTTGAAAAGCCATCATCACCACATTCTGAATTTGGTTGATATCATTGGTCATACGGACGACAAGGTTGCCGGCATTAAACTGCTCGATATTGGCATAAGAAAAAGTCTGGATCTTGCGAAAGGCGTCTTCCCGAAGGTCCGAAGACACTCCTTGAGCAATGTAGGCTGCAAGCGTTACATTGACCCCACCTGCAACCAGACCGACTAGGGCTACTCCTATCAGCCAAGCGCCAATACTATAAATAGCCTCATTTTGTCCGGCCAACAAAGCCTCTAACACCTCTTGCAAATAGCGCGGTTGCAAGAGCGAACTCGCAACCATCAAGCCTGTCATCATTAGGGATGCCAAGGCTTGCCATTTATAGGTTTTTATTTTTTTAATGAGCATATTTCCTCCTAATAAAATAGATAAAGGGAGCGACATCTTGCGTCAGCTCCTTCTCATTCGTTCATATTGATGCTATTCTAGCAAAAAAGAGGCATCTTGTCAAAGAAGTCTCATTATTATAAATTAGTGCGCTTTCATCTACAGGTGATGCATGAAAAGGCTTTTTATGGTAAAATGAAAGGAAGAACTCTTACAAGGAGGAAAAGATGAAGAAACAAACCATCGCTGTCTTGGGTCCTGGTTCTTGGGGAACTGCCCTTTCGCAGGTCCTAAACGACAATGGACACGAAGTTCGAATTTGGGGAAATATTTCTGACCAAATTGATGAAATCAATAACCAACATACAAACAAACGCTACTTCAAAGATATCCTACTCGACGAAAAGATCAAAGCCTATCATGACTTGGAAGAAACACTAAAGGATGTGGATGCTGTTTTATTTGTAGTCCCAACAAAAGTAACGAGACTGGTTGCCCAACAAGTAGCAAAGGTGCTCGATCACAAGGTTGTCATCATGCATGCCTCCAAAGGCTTGGAACCAGATAGCCACAAACGCCTATCAACCATTCTTGAAGAGGAAATTCCAGCTGACCTTCGTAGTGATATCGTCGTTGTTTCAGGACCTAGTCACGCTGAGGAAACGATTGTACGCGATATTACCTTGATTACCGCAGCCTCCAAAGACCTTGAAACTGCTCAGTACGTACAAAATCTCTTTAGCAATCACTACTTCCGTCTCTATACTAATACAGATGTTATCGGAGTTGAAACCGCTGGTGCTCTCAAAAACATCATCGCAGTTGGCGCTGGGGCATTACATGGTCTAGGATTTGGCGACAATGCCAAGGCAGCCATTATCGCCCGTGGCTTAGCAGAAATAACTCGTCTAGGGGTCGCTCTTGGAGCTAATCCTCTGACTTATAGCGGTCTTTCTGGAGTTGGAGATTTGATCGTAACTGGGACATCTGTCCACTCTCGTAACTGGAGGGCTGGTGATGCTCTCGGTCGTGGAGAATCCCTAGGAGACATCGAAGCAAACATGGGTATGGTCATCGAAGGCATTTCAACAACTCGAGCAGCTTACGAGCTGGCTCAGGAATTGGGTGTCTACATGCCAATCACACAGGCTATTTACCGAGTTATCTACGAAGGTGTCAATATCAAAGAAGCAATCACTGACATCATGAGCAATGAATTTAAAGCAGAAAACGAATGGTCATAGACCTTTATAGAAAGGAACATCATGAAACAAAAAGTCAGAAAAGCAGTCATCCCAGCCGCTGGATTGGGAACTCGCTTCCTCCCAGCAACTAAGGCCTTGGCCAAGGAAATGTTGCCAATCGTAGACAAGCCAACTATCCAGTTTATCGTTGAAGAAGCTCTCAAATCTGGTATCGAAGATATCTTGGTTGTTACAGGTAAGTCAAAACGTTCCATCGAGGACCACTTCGACTCAAACTTTGAATTGGAATATAATCTCAAAGAAAAAGGGAAAACAGATCTTTTGAAGCTAGTTGATGAAACAACTGGCATGCGCCTGCATTTTATCCGCCAAACGCATCCACGTGGTCTCGGCGATGCTGTTTTGCAAGCCAAGGCTTTCGTTGGAAATGAACCTTTTGTCGTTATGCTTGGTGATGACTTGATGGATATCACAGACGAAAAGGCTGTTCCACTTACCAAACAACTCATGGATGACTACGAGCGTACCCACGCGTCCACTATCGCTGTTATGCCAGTCCCTCATGACGAAGTATCTGCTTATGGGGTTATTGCTCCGCAAGGCGAAGGAAAAGACGGTCTTTACAGCGTTGAAACCTTCGTTGAAAAACCTGCACCAGAGGATGCTCCTAGCGACCTTGCTATCATCGGACGGTACCTCCTCACGCCTGAAATTTTCCAAATCCTTGAGAACCAGACTCCAGGTGCAGGAAATGAAATTCAGCTGACAGATGCAATCGATACCCTCAATAAAACACAACGTGTATTTGCTCGTGAGTTCAAAGGGGCTCGTTACGATGTCGGAGACAAGTTTGGCTTTATGAAAACCTCCATCGACTACGCTCTCAAACATCCACAAGTCAAAGACGACTTGAAAGACTACCTCATCCAACTCGGAAAAGAGCTGGCTGGGGGGGAATAGAAGAAAAACAAAGCTCTTAAATAAGGGCTTTGTTGTTTTGTTGAAGCTTGCAATAAAAAAGCCATCTTTACAGATGACTTATTAGCAACTGAATCGGTACTCGATTTTTCAAGTTATGCACGGACAAAGCCTTATTTTAACTTGCTGTGTTGTTTCGAATGGTTCCAAAACTTTTTTGTATGATATAACAGAATATTTTAAAAATGAAGGGGGTTTCTATGGAGATTGATGTGTTTTTTGATTATTATTTAAAATCACTTAGGTTTTATTTTGGTGATAGGTGTAAGGATATTGGATTTATAAAGTTTTTCAAAGATAAAAACAATAGTTTTATTGCCATAGAGGATTATGTTTTAGAAGCATTAGTAATATTGTCAAATATTTTGAGTAAGGAGAGGATTGTGTTTTCTTGTGGATTTATTCATAGCAAGGGGGTAGTTACTGGAGTAGAAGTATGCATGAATGTATTAGAGTTAGAAAGATTAAATAATTTGTATAAGATATAGTTTTGAAGAATATTAAAAAACATTAGGTAAACTGTCTATGTAGGATGTGCGGAGTTGATAGTATCAATATTTCCTAGTTATAGAGCTGTGTTGTTTCGAATGGTTCCAATCTACATAAAAAACTACTCATTTTTTGAGTAGCTTTTTAACTATTCCCCCTACACATAGCTCATTCCCTTATAGCAAAGGAAAATGGCTAGTGCGATAAAAAGTACAGTTGCTCCGATTCGCTGGCTAGTATTGTACATCCTTCTCTCCCATTTGACTGGAAAAATAACTGCTAGAAAAGCCCCGCCTACTGCGCCACCAATATGCCCTGCTAGGCTGATTCCTGGAATCAGAATACTTCCAATGATATTTATCACGAAAAGTGTCAGATAGGATTGCCCCAACTGCTGGATATAGGGGCTGCGAGTTGCATAACGCAAGACGATAATCGCAGCAAATAATCCATAGAGAGAAGTGGAGGCCCCTGCTGCTAGGACTTTCGGTGTGAAAGCAAACACAAAGAGATTGCCCATCATTCCTGATAAGAGATAGAGAAAAAAGAACTGCTTAGAACCGAAAATTTCCTCCACTTGTCGTCCAAGAAAGTAGAGTGAAATCATATTGACAATAAAATGCTCCCATCCAATATGCACAAATATAGCCGAAAAAAGGCGCCATATCTGCTCAGGGAACAGGCGAATGATCGGTCCATACATGGCTCCAAACTGAAGCAGGGTATCTGCTCGTTCAAAATTTAAACCTGTAAGAACCAACATCAAGAGAAAGACCAATGCGGTTACTAGGAGGAAGAAACTAGTAACAGGATAACGTTTATCAAAGATTTCCTTCATAGATTAACACCTCCTGTACGGGAATATCATGGTTTTCCGAGTTAAACTCCTGAACTTGACAAGGATAGATTGTACTCATGGTATGCCCAGCAAAATGTTCCAGATAGCGGTCATAGTAGCCTCCACCATATCCAATCCGATAGCCATCCATCGTAAAAACCAAACCCGGAACATGAATCAAATCAATCTGAGACGAATCCACCTCCTCCAAGTCACCTTGTGGTTCCAGCAAACCAAAGGAAGTTTTTGCCAACTGCTTCGGATCATATACCACAAATTCCATGCGCCCCTTGGGATAGGTTTTGGGTATCAGAACCTTTTTGCCGTCCTTCAGCGCCTGCTCGATCAATTCTTGCGTTTGAAATTCATGAGGGAAGGAGAGATAGGTTGCGATGGTCTTGGCTTCTTGGTAAAAAGGGTGTTGTAAGAAACGCTCAGTTAAAGCTCGATCCATAGCCTGTTTTTGCTCCTGAGATAAAGCCTTCATTTCTTGCAAAATTTTCTTGCGTAGTTCTGCTTTCATAGACAATTCCTCTACTCTGCTGCCTTCTTTTTCAAGAAACTAGAGACCGCATCTACCCCAATGGCTAAGGCTTCTTCCTTAGGGCTCATCTGAGGGTGATGAAGGGCGTAGGGACTATCAATACCTAGCCAGAACATAACGCCATCTATCTTCGAAAGGAGATAACCAAAGTCCTCACCCGTCATAGCAGGCTCGATATCAATCAACTCGATTCCATCTTTCTCTTCAAAAAAAGCCATCAGTTCACGCGTCAAGGCTGGATTGTTCTCAACAGGTAGGTAGCCTCCTTGCTTGAGTTCTACTTCAACTTCCATATCAAAGGCTGCTGCAACCCCTTCTGCGACTGTCTTGACTCTTTTTTGTACCAAGAGGCTCATGTCCTGAGTCAAGGCGCGAATGGTTCCATGTAAAAATGCTGTGTCTGTAATGACATTGTTGGTTGTTCCAGCTTGGAAAAAGCCAAAGGTCACCACCGCTCCCTCGATTGGATTAACATTGCGGCTGACAACTGACTGCACCTGGGTTACAAAGTAACTAGCTGCCACCAAGGCGTCATTGGTTTCATGCGGAAAGGCTGCATGTCCCCCTTTTCCTTTGAAACGAATCTTCACCTCACAAGTCCCTGCAAAGAGTGTATGGGTGTTGGTCGCAATCTGGCCGACTTTCAAATCCGGACGAACATGAAGGCCATAAAATTGGTCTGGCAGCCAGTCCCCGAAAGCACCATCCTCATACATGAGCATCCCACCGGCTTCATTTTCTTCAGCAGGCTGAAATAGGAAGAGCAGATTATTTTTAGGTTGCTCCTCAAGGGCGCGTTCGAGACAGCCCAAGGCAATGGTCATATGAAAATCATGGCCACAGGCATGCATGCGACCTTGGTGCCGAGAAGCAAAAGGTAGACCTGTTTGTTCGACGATAGGCAGACCATCAATATCTGTTCGCCAACCAATGGTTCGTTCCGGCTGACTTCCCTGCAGGTAGACCAAAATACCTGTCCGCCAAGTACGAACTTGAACAAAGTTCTTGCCCGTAGTCAATTTTTCAATCACATCCAGCAAATAAGCCTGAGTCTTGAACTCTTCCAAGCCAATCTCTGGAATCTGGTGTAAATCTCGTCTAGTCTGAATCAAATCTAACATCTATCGATCCTCCTTTTGATAGAAGAAAGAGGCTGGAAAAAGGGTTCCGCCTCTTTTTTACTTTTACAATTACAAGGTACGAAGCGCATCCTCAAGCGCTGTTTTTTGTTGGGTTTGGGCATCGATCTCTTTGATGATACGAGCTGGAACACCTGCTACAACCACGTTTTCTGGAACATCTTGGGTAACAATAGCTCCTGCTGCAACAACTGAACCACTGCCGATTTGGACCCCTTCGATCACCACTGCATTAGCACCGATAAGAACATTATCTCCGACACGGACTGGTTCAGCGCTAGCTGGCTCAATCACACCCGCCAAAACTGCACCTGCACCAACGTGACTGTTTTTCCCAACGATAGCGCGACCACCAAGGATGGCACCCATGTCAATCATGGTTCCAGCACCAATTTCAGCACCGATATTGATAACAGCTCCCATCATGATAACAGCATTGTCACCAATTTCAACCTGGTCACGGATAATAGCACCTGGCTCGATACGAGCATTGATCGCACGTTTATCTAGCAAAGGAACTGCAGAATTACGAGCATCTTGCTCGACAACATAATCTTGATTTTCTACTAAACCTTCAAGAAGCGGAGCCACGTCCTTCCAGTCTCCGAATAAAACATTTCCTAGTTTGACAACAGAGCTTGGTACAGCAGTTGCAAGTTGTCCTTCAAAGGTTACTTTGACACTGGTTTTCTTTTCTGCATTAGCGATAAATTGGATAATTTCTTGGGCGTTCATTTTTGTAGCAGTCATAGGTGCCTCCTGGTTCGTTATAATGATACCTATTCTACCAAAAAAGGCCTCAAATTTGAAGCCTCAACTATCAAATAATCATCTTTACCTGGCTTGTTTTGCTTCCTCTACAGATAAAAAAATCATCGGAACGATAATCAACACCATAGCTAAGGCCAAAAAACCATCCATGACCAATCCCAAAAAAAGAACACTTAATAAAGCTGAAGAGAGCGGTTCGCTGGCACTCACCACCGATACAACCAGCGGGGAAACGAGTGACACAGCCTTCATAGATAGGAAGAAAGCAAAAGCAGTTCCAAACACGGCAATCGTCAGACAAATCAGCACACTTACCAGATCCACTTGAAAACTTATCTGATAAATAGGGTAAAGGAAATTACTAAAGAGCCCTGCCAGAATCATCCCCCAACCAACAGTCGGAACAAATCCGTAGCGCCGTGCAAAACGCTGGGGCAGGATAACATTAAACATGACCCCTACTGCACTAAGCAAACCTGTCACTAGAGCCAAAGGTGTCATGGATAACTGGGACAAATCCCCTTTTGTAGCCATCAAAAAAACACCTAGCATGGCAATCAAAACATAGAACACAGCTGTAATTGAAGCCTTCTTCTGGTAAATGATTCGATTGTAAAACAGGATAAAAACTGGGCTGATAAATTGCAAAATGGTCGCCGTCGTCGCATTGGAATACTCAACGCAGAGATAGAAGAAAAACTGCACAGAAAAAATACCTAGAATAGCATAGGCTAAAAAAGGTAGATAATTTTTCTTATCACGCCAGATATCCAACAAGCGGCTACGCAACTGAAAAGCAGATAAACCTAAAACCAAACTCCCTGCCACTAGTAAACGCATAGAAGTAATCCATCCAGAAGACACTGGATAATGAGTGAAAAAATACTCTCCTAAAATCCCACAAATCCCCCAGATTAGGCCTGAGAGTAGCGAGTATACTGTTCCCTTAACAATCTTTTTCTGATAATGATTCATATTATTATTGTAACACGAAACCAACAAAGAAAAAAGTAGCAACAAGGAGAAATTACTAACCTTGCTACTACTCTTTCTTAGCGATTAAATAGACGTGAACGTCCTGTAGAACCACTTTGAGTATTTCCACTCGAACTTGAACTTCCAGAGCTACTGCTTGAACTTGAGCTTGGAGGAGTCACTGCTGGAATGCTTCCTAGAATATTCTTCCATGCGTTCAGATAATCTGCATCGCTTCCTCCAATAGCAAAGCGATAGGTGGTCACTGGGGCACCTTCTTTAGTCGCCCAGTAGCTCGTTACTGTTGATCCAGAAACTTCTATTTCTTTCCCATTGATAGAAACCTTGCCTGGTTTTTGTCCTGTAGATCGGAGAACTTGTGACTTGGTCACACTTGGATCCAGGTTAAAGCGCTCATTCCCCCATATTCCAGGTTCAGCTTGTTGGATAGCATTGACCAAGTGGGCCATATAGTTGGCATTGCGGTAGTGGCCTGCTCCTTTGGCTAGTGGTCGGTTGTCGTCGTGACCTAACCAGCCACCCAAAGTCAAGCGAGGTGTAGAAAGCATGAGCCACATATTTTCATCTTCATTGGTCGTACCAGTTTTTCCAATCCAGTCAGCACGAGCTAGGGATGGATTGATAGTCGTCAAGTCCGTCTGGAAACTTGAAGTAATCCGAGATGAAATGACATCCCGAAGGAGACTTTGCATGATGGTTGCTGTCGCTTTTGAATAAACTTGGACAGGCTCATCCTTGTGCTCGTATACCAATCTGCCATCCGTTGACTCGATCTTCGCGATCATATGTTTCTTATGGTAAACTCCATTGTTGGCCAGAGTTTGATACCCGTTGGTATGCTGGGCAACTGTAACGTCAATCCCCCCACCCATCGGTAAACTTTCAATCCCATATTCTGGGATTTCGTAACCCATTTTTTCCATATATCCTTTGACATCAACACCCTTCTCTCGAAGCGTACGATACGTCCAGTAGGCTGGGATATTCCATGAGTAGTTAAGGGCTTCTCCCAATGTCATCATGCCCGTACCAGGACTATTGACATACATGATGGGGTTCCCGTTTGAGAAGTTGGTAGGATAGTTTGATAAGATACTTGCACTTCCCATCAAACCTTGGTCAATAGCGATACCATAGGCCAATATAGGTTTTGTGGTTGAAGCTGGAGAACGCTTGGTATCGATAGCGTGATTGTTCTGATTTTCTTGATAATTACGGCCACCAACAAATCCAAGGATAGCTCCCGTTTGGTTGTCCATGAGGACATTCCCCACCTCAGGCTGGCCTGTTGAATCATCTAGCAGGTAGCCGTAGGTCGCAACCGCATTTTGCATCGCAGCATGAACATTTTTATTGATAGTTGTCGTAATCTTATATCCACCATTTTCAATTTCCTTGGCGGCTAGATCACGATAGGATTTCTGAATGGACTCATTCTTTAACTCTTGCGCAGAGACATTATCTCGTTGGACAAGGTAGTCGTACATGCGGTCAGTAGCTTCTGCCAAGGTTGCATAGTAGAGATAGTCACGCGAAGTACCACTAACACTACCTGATGGTAGGAAGTCTTTCTTAAAGTCATAATCTTTGTACTTATCGTAGTCTTCCTGACTTAGAGCTCCTGTCCGGTACATGTTGTAGAGGACATCCTTGGCACGCTTGATTCCCAAAGCCATGTCCTCATCACTCTTCATACTACCATCAGATTCATAAGGAGAATAACTGATTGGACTCTGTGGCAAACCTGCGATAAAGGCGGCTTGAGGTATTGTCAAATCTGATGCATTAACTCCAAAAATTCCCTCTGCAGCCTGCTGGGCACCTGCAATATTTTGGCCTTTATGATTGCGACCAAAAGGAGCTATGTTAAGGTAGGTTGTCAAGATCTCATCCTTACCCATGGCCCGTTCTAAAGCTAGAGCATCAATAATCTCTTTAGCCTTACGAGCCAGAGTTGGAGCATCCCCCACCACTTGCTGCTTGATGACCTGCTGGGTCAAGGTCGAACCACCACTAGATGAGCCTAGACCGACAAAGGTTCCCAAGGTCGCACGAATAACGGCCTTAGGCACAACTCCCTTGTGCTCATTGAAATGCTCGTCCTCTGTCGCAACAATGGCTTTCTTAAGGTTGTCTGAGATAGCATCTGAAGCGACTGAAGTGCGCAATAAATCACCCTCGATCGAGGCAATGGTACTGCCGTCAGAATAAGTGATTTCTGAGATGGAAGCAATATCCTTCACTTGCTTGACCAACTCTTCTGCTTGAGGTACCTGGGCCTTGTCAAATAGAGCGACTCCATAACCCATAGCTACACCAGCGCCAAACAGTCCACCGATAAAACCTAGGATAAAGAGAGTGTTAAAGACTATTTTAAACCCACTCAAAACCTTAGCAAAAATAGACCCTGCCCTTCTAACTTTATCAGAAGGGGCCCCCTTTTTACTAGTTTTCTTATTAGCTAGTTTTTCTGCTAGTCTTTTCTTCCATTTTGCAATTCGTTGCATCAGCTGCTGGAAAAAATGCAGCATTTTTGTTTTTAATTCATTAATTCTTTCTTTCATGAATGTCCTCGCTTTCTCTATTATACCATA
The DNA here is from genome assembly GCF_000185265.1 of Streptococcus oralis ATCC 49296. Classification (GTDB taxonomy): domain Bacteria; phylum Bacillota; class Bacilli; order Lactobacillales; family Streptococcaceae; genus Streptococcus; species Streptococcus oralis_BC. The sequence goes on from NZ_GL622183.1 coordinate 333,257, forward strand.
AAAGGGAAACTTTCAATAAAATAGCCACTTTCTTCCCTATTCCACTAGGCTATTAATCAAGTTTGTGATACAATAGGTAGAAACAATATTTTATAAAGGAGAAAAGACACATGCACATTTTTGATGAGCTAAAAGAGCGTGGTTTGATTTTTCAAACGACTGATGAAGAAGCTTTGCGTAAAGCCCTAGAAGAAGGTCAAGTTTCTTATTATACTGGCTACGATCCAACTGCTGACAGCCTTCACCTCGGTCACCTTGTCGCAATCTTGACAAGTCGTCGTTTGCAACTAGCAGGTCACAAACCTTATGCGCTCGTTGGCGGTGCTACAGGTCTCATCGGAGATCCGTCCTTCAAAGATGCTGAACGTAGTCTCCAAACAAAAGACACAGTAGAGGGCTGGGTCAAGTCTATCCAAGGACAACTTTCTCGTTTTCTTGACTTTGAAAACGGTGAAAATAAAGCTGTCATGGTCAACAACTACGACTGGTTTGGCAGCATCAGCTTCATTGACTTCCTCCGTGATATCGGAAAATACTTCACTGTCAACTACATGATGAGTAAGGAGTCTGTGAAGAAACGGATCGAGACAGGGATTTCTTACACTGAGTTTGCCTACCAAATCATGCAAGGATATGACTTCTACGTCCTTAACCAAGAGCACAACGTAACGCTACAAATCGGTGGTTCTGACCAGTGGGGCAATATGACCGCAGGTACCGAATTGCTTCGTCGTAAGGCTGACAAGACTGGTCACGTTATCACAGTGCCACTCATTACAGACGCAACTGGTAAGAAATTTGGTAAATCTGAAGGAAACGCAGTCTGGCTCAATCCTGAAAAGACTTCTCCATACGAAATGTACCAATTCTGGATGAACGTGATGGATGCTGACGCTGTTCGCTTCTTGAAAATCTTTACCTTCTTGTCACTGGACGAGATTGAAGACATCCGTAAACAGTTTGAAGCGGCTCCACACGAACGCTTGGCTCAGAAAGTCTTGGCTCGTGAAGTCGTGACTCTTGTTCACGGCGAAGAAGCCTACAAGGAAGCCCTCAATATCACAGAGCAACTCTTTGCAGGAAACATCAAAAACCTTTCTGTTAAAGAACTCAAACAAGGACTTCGTGGTGTGCCAAACTACCAAGTACAGGCAGACGAAAACCACAATATCGTGGAACTCCTCGTGTCATCTGGTGTGGTGAATTCCAAACGCCAAGCCCGTGAAGATGTTCAAAATGGAGCTATTTACGTCAACGGCGACCGTATCCAAGACCTTGACTATGTCTTGAGTGACACAGATAAGTTAGAAAATGAACTCACTGTTATCCGCCGCGGAAAGAAAAAATACTTTGTTTTGACTTATTAAGAAAGTAAAACCACGAAGTTTCGTATGAACTTCGTGGTTTTCTTATATACTTTTCCCTAGAATTATGTAAGGTCACTCCCCAGCTAAAAAGTTATTACAGCCATTCTTTTCCCCATTGATTTAAGTCCTTTAAAATCGGCATCAGTGATTTACCTTTTTCTGTTAGCTGATATTCTGTATGGAGTGGCATAGTCTCAAAATCAAATTTCTCAACCAATTGGTTCTCTATTAAAACATCTAGTCCACGTGTTAGACTGATAGTTGTAATCCCTTCAACTTCTCTTCTCAATTGATTGAAGCGGACTTTCTTATTCTTGTTTATAACCCATAATATATTCATCCTCCATTTTCCACCAACAACATCTAAAACCCGAGACATACTACAGTTCCAATTTTTATTTGTTAACATTTTTTCTCCTTACAAAAATGTGCCTACTATACAACTTATTTATAAAGTATTATAATCTTTTTATCATTTATTTTAAAGGAGTTATTTATGTTTATTATAAATCTTACCTATATTGAGCCACTTGAGGTAGTTGAAAAACATTTACAAGAACACATAAATTTTCTGAACCATTATTATGCAGAAGGCTTGTTTATTGCATCTGGTAGAAAAAATCCAAGAACTGGAGGAATTATCCTTATGCAAGGTATGAATAAAGAAGTTGTTCAAGAAATCATTAGGCAAGACCCATTCTACAAAAATAAGATTGCCCAATATGATATCATTGAATTTGAGGCAAGTAAATATTGTCCTGAATTGAAAACTTTACTAACCAATCAAGTCGATGGAAATAAATAAATTTGATAAACTAGCGCGATCAAAGAAATCCAATATCGTCAGATTGTTTGCTATATAGATGCTCTTTTGTTACACTACTAGTATGAATACAAACCTCAAACCCAAACTCCAGCGCTTTGCTTCTGCTAGTGCCTTTGCCTGCCCCATCTGCCAAGAAAATCTCACCTTGGTAGAGTCTAGCCTCAAGTGTAGCAACCACCATTCTTTTGATCTAGCAAAATTCGGCTATGTCAATCTGACTCCTCAAATCAAACAATCCACCAACTACGACAAGGAAAATTTCCAAAACCGCCAGCAAATCCTTGAAGCTGGTTTTTATCAGACTATCTTAGAAACCATCTCAGACTTACTTGCAAACTCAGAAAGTGCCAAAACAATTTTAGATATCGGTTGTGGCGAAGGCTTCTACTCTCGTAAACTCCAAGAAAGTCACCCTGACAAGACCTTCTATGCCTTTGATATTTCAAAAGACTCAGTCCAAATCGCTGCCAAGTGCGAACCCAACTGGGCGGTCAACTGGTTTGTTGGTGACCTGGCTCGTCTTCCTATAAAAGACGCCAGCATGGATATCCTGCTTGATATCTTTTCGCCTGCCAACTATGGGGAATTTCGCCGCGTTTTATCCAAAGATGGGATCTTGATCAAGGTCATCCCAACTGAAAATCACCTCAAAGAAATCCGTCAGATGGTGCAGAACCAGCTGACAAAGAAGGACTATTCTAATCAAGATATCAAGGAACATTTCCAGGAACACTTCAGCATCCAATCTAGCCAAATAGCTTCCCTAACAAAACCTATCACAGCAGAGCAACGCCAAGCCCTGCTCAGTATGACACCCTTACTCTTTCACGTTGATCATACCAAGATTGACTGGAGTCAGTTGACTGAGATTACCATCGAAGCAGAGATTTTAGTTGGGAAAATAGGGTGAAATATTTTAAAGATAAAAAAACGCATCTTTTTAGATGCGCTTTTTATAATCTGTTGCAAAAAATCTTAGTTCAAGTGCCAGATATCTTCGTTGTACTGAGCGATTGTACGGTCAGATGAGAAGAATCCTGCTTTGGCAATGTTGACGATGACTTTATCCAACCATGCGTCACGGTTTTCGTAGTCAGCAAGCATTTGCTCTTTCACCTTAATGTAGTCTTCCAAGTCAAGGAGAGTCATGAACCAGTCTTTGTTGATCAATTCATTGTAAAGACGTTCCAAGCGTTCTTTCTTACCTACTGCAAGAACAGCGTCGCTGACGATGAAGTCAACCAATGGTTTGATAGCTTCACGAGCATAGAATTCGCTTGATTTGTAAGCTGCTTTTGCGTAAAGGTCGATAACAGTTTCAGAATCTTCACCAAAGATGTAGATGTTATCGTCGCCAACCAATTCAGCGATTTCCACGTTAGCTCCGTCCATAGTACCAAGAGTCAAAGCTCCGTTCAACATGAATTTCATGTTACCAGTACCTGAAGCTTCTTTAGAAGCAAGTGAGATTTGTTCTGAGATGTCACATGCTGGGATCAAGAAGCTTGCTGCAGTAACGTTGTAGTTTTCAACCATAACTACTTGCAAGTGTGGAGCTACTGCTGGATCGTTAGCAATCACTTCTGACAAGCAAAGGATCAAGTGAATGATGTCTTGAGCGATTGTGTAGGCAGGAGCTGCTTTACCACCAAAGAAGACTGTGATTGGACGAGCAGGGATGTTACCAGCCTTGATATCAAGGTATTTGTGGATGACATACAAAGCGTTCATTTGTTGGCGTTTGTACTCGTGAAGACGTTTGATTTGGATATCAAAGATAGAGTTTGTATTGATTTCCACACCTTGGTGTTCTTTCAAGTGACGAGCCAATTTACGTTTGTTGTGAGCTTTGATGCTTTCCAATTTTTCTTTGACAGCAGCCTTGTCTTCGTATGACAAGAGTTTTTCAAGCTCATCAGCTTCATGGTGCCAACCCTCTCCAATAATCTCATCCAAGTAGTGAGATAAACTTGGGTTCGCATGCATGAGCCAACGACGGAATGTAATACCGTTTGTTTTGTTGTTGAATTTTTCTGGGTAGATGTCGTAGAAAGCTTTCAACTCTGAGTTCTTCAAGATCTCAGTGTGAAGAGCCGCAACCCCGTTTACGCTATATCCATAGTGGATATCCATGTGAGCCATATGAACACGTCCGCTCTCATCGATGATTTGAACAGCTGGATCTTTGTATTCTGCCTTCACACGACGGTCCAATTCTTCGATGATTGGTACCAAGTGAGGAACCACTTCTTCCAAGAATTCAAGAGGCCATTTTTCAAGGGCTTCAGCAAGGATTGTGTGGTTAGTGTAGGCAGTCATGCTACGTACGATTGAGATTGCTTCATCAAGCTCGATACCACGCGCAGTCAAGAGACGGATCAATTCAGGAATCACCATTGATGGGTGAGTATCGTTGATTTGTACAACAGCGTAGTCTGCAAGGTCATGCAAGTTGCTTCCTTTTTCGATTGCTTCGTCGATGATCAATTGCGCACCGTTTGAAACCATGAAGTATTGTTGGAAGATACGGAGCAATTCACCTTGCTTGTCGCTATCGTCTGGGTAAAGGAAGAGAGTCAAGTTGCGAGCGATATCTGTCTTATCAAAGTTGATACCGTCTTCGATGATAGAAGAATCAACTGAATCCAAGTCAAACAAACGCAAGCGGTTTTTAGTAGCTGTCTTGTAACCAGGTACATCGATATCGTAAAGAGTAGATGTCAAGGTGAAGTGTGCAAATGGCACTTGGTAGCTACGGCTTGAGCGAACCAACCAGTTTTGCTCTGTCAACCAAGCGTTAGGAATTGTTTCTTGTTGGTTGTTTTTAAGAACTTGTTGGAAAAGACCGAAGTGGTAGTTCAAACCAACACCGTCACCATTCAAACCAAGTGTAGCGATTGAGTCGATAAAGCAGGCTGCCAAACGTCCCAAACCACCGTTACCAAGTGATGGTTCCAATTCTACTTCTTCGATTTCGATCAACTCTTTACCTGCAGCAGCAAGTTCTTTTTTCACATCGTCATAAAGACCAAGGTTAATCAAGTTGTTTGACAAGAGTTTACCGATCAAGAACTCAGCTGAGATGTAGTAAACTTTTTTCTTACCAGTGTTGACTGGTTTTTGACTGCTAGCAAGCTTGCTGTAGTTAAGAAGAGCAAGATAAAGCTCTTCATTGCTACATTCTGCAATGGTTTTATTGTAACGTTTTTGTACAAATTCGTTTAATGGTAACATGTTTATGTGTCTCCTGATAATGTCTTATTTCTTTAATTCTACCAAATTTTCATTGATTCGGCGATAAATTGTAGTCAAATCAAGCAAAGTTTCTTCAACAGCTGGTGTGAGTTGGTCTGCTGTCATACGCCATGACCAGTTTCCGCCAAGAGTAGATGGGAAGTTCATACGAGCTGACTCATCTAGTTCTAGCAAGTCTTGCATAGTTGCAATAGCCATGAAGCTAACAGATGAAAAAACTGTGCGAAGCATTGCGTGTGGCACTGTTTCATACTCTTTACGGTTCGTATAACGAGCCATGTATTCACGAGTTGGATCGTCGATTTCATTACGGTACCAACCAAGAACCGTATTGTTATCGTGTGTTCCTGTGTACATAACAGAGTTGGCAGGTGCCAAGTGTGGGCTATCGATACTTTCGTCTTCTGGGTTGAAGGCAAACTGAAGAATCTTCATTCCTGGGAAGCCAGTACGTTCACGCAACTCGATGACTTCATCTGTCATGAAACCAAGGTCTTCCGCGATGATGTTTAGCTCACCAAGCTCTTCCTTAACGGCTGCGAAGAGTTTGTACCCTGGACCTTTCACCCACTTACCAGGTGCTGCTGTATCGGATCCAGCAGGAATTTCCCAGTAAGATTCGAAACCGCGGAAGTGATCGATACGAACGATATCGTAGATCTTGAAGCTTTCGCGCAAGCGTTCAACCCACCATTTGTAACCGTCTTTGTCCATTGCTTCCCAGTCATAGATTGGGTTGCCCCAAAGTTGACCAGTGGCAGAAAACTCATCTGGTGGGCATCCTGCGATGCAAGTTGCTTTACCATTGGCATCTGTCTTGAAGAGATGTGGATTTGCCCACATGTCGCTTGAATCTTCCGCTACATAGATAGGCATGTCCCCAACGATTTCGATGTGGTTATCGTTAGCGTAAGCTTTCAATTTCAACCATTGTTGGAAGAAGAAGTATTGAGTCACACGGTGGTAAACCAACTTGTCTGCCAATTTCTCACGGTAGCTTTCAAGTGCTGAAGCTTTACGCGCACGAGCATCTGCATCTGGCCATTCTGTCCAAGCAAGATTGTCAAAATGCTCTTTGATAGCCATATATTCTGCGAAGAGTTCGAGCCATGATTGGTTATCTTTAGCAAACTTCTCAAAATCTTTGACATCACCCACTTCCAAGAAGCGTTTGACTGCTTTTTCTAAAAGCGGACGACGTGCATAATAAATCTTCGCATAGTCAACTTCAGATGCATCGCTACCAAAGTCAACACCTTTAAGATCACTGGCTTCGAGCAAGCCTTGCTCTACCAAGATATCAAGGTCGATAAAATGCGTATTTCCAGCAAAGGCTGAGAATGATTGGTATGGAGAATCTCCATAGCTTGTTGTCCCAAGAGGGAGGATTTGCCAGTAACGTTGCTTGGTACGAACCAAGAAATCAACGAAATCATAGGCAGTCTGGCCAAATGATCCAATCCCGTATGCTCCTGGCAGAGAAGAGATGTGCATCAACACACCACTTTGACGTTTTTTCATAATAGCACCTCATGTGTTTGTTATAAAACGTTGCGCAATTAAGGCGCAAACGTTTGCGTTAATTTAAGTATAACGCATTTCAAAAACAAATGCAAGCGTTTTTAAAAAATTTTTTTGAATTATTTTAATCAAACAAAACTTGTTGCCACTGATATTTTATGAAATAAGCGAAAAAATTTTAAAGATTTTCTGATTTAAGATAATTCATTCCCAATATCTGCTCTATTTTCTGAAAAACCGAGCCGAATTTACGCAATCGTTTTCCTAATATATTTTCAATTCAAAAAAACAAACATTTTAAGTTCTTTCCTATATATAGGCTTTAACAAATGTTTGAAACCTTAAAATTTTTTTAAAATTTTTGCTAAAAAAGCTTGCAACCGTTTTCTATTTGTGCTATACTAAGTTCGTAAAAGAAAACGTTTGCGTTTTCTCATTAAATTATTTTTGTTATTCTTTAGGAGGAATACACTATGTCATCTAAATTCATGAAGAGCGCTGCTGTGCTCGGAACTGCTACTCTTGCTAGCTTACTTTTGGTGGCTTGCGGAAGCAAAACTGCTGATAAAGCAGCTGATACTAGCTCATCTGAAGCAAAAGAAATCACTTTCTACGTTGAAGACCAATACAAAGCCTACGCTGAAAAAGTTGCTGCAGCTTATGAAAAAGAATCAGGTACAAAAGTTAACATCAAATCAGGTGACCAACTTGGTGGACTTGACAAACTTTCTCTTGACAACCAATCAGGTCAAGCTGCTGACGTTATGATGGCACCATACGACCGCGTAGGTAGCCTTGGTACTGACGGACAACTTTCAGAAGTTACTTTGAGCGACGGCGCTAAAACAGATGATAAGACTAAATCTCTTGTAACAGCTGCTGACGGTAAAGTTTACGGTGCTCCTGCCGTTATTGAGTCACTTGTTATGTACTACAACAAAGACTTGCTTAAAGAAGCTCCAAAAACTTTTGCTGAATTAGAAGAACTTGCTAAAGACAGCAAATACGCTTTCGCTGGTGAAGATGGCAAAACTACTGCATTCCTAGCTGACTGGACAAACTTCTACTACGCATATGGACTTCTTGCTGGTAACGGTGGTTACGTATTCGGACAAAACGGTAAAGACGCTAAAGACATCGGTCTTGCAAACGACGGTTCTATCACTGGTGTCAACTACGCTAAATCTTGGTATGAAAAATGGCCTAAAGGTATGCAAGATACTGAAGGTGCTGCAAACTTGATCCAAACTCAATTCCAAGAAGGTAAAACAGCTGCTATCATCGATGGACCTTGGAAAGCTCAAGCATTCAAAGATGCTAAAGTAAACTACGGTGTTGCTACTATTCCAACTCTTCCAAATGGTAAAGAATACACACCATTCGGTGGTGGTAAAGCTTGGATCATCCCATCAAGCACTAAGAACCTTGAAGCTGCACAAAAATTTGTAGACTTCCTTGTTTCAACTGAACAACAAAAAGCATTCTACGATGCAACTAACGAAATCCCAGCTAACACTGAAGCTCGTTCGTACGCTGAAGGTAAAAACGATGAGTTGACAACAGCTGTTATCAAACAGTTCAAGAACGCTCAACCAATGCCAAACATTTCTCAAATGTCAGCAGTTTGGGATCCAGCTAAAACTATGCTCTTTGACGCTGTAAGTGGTAAAAAAGATGCTAAGACAGCTGCTAACGATGCTGTAACATTGATCAAAGAAACAATCAAACAAAAATTTGGTGAATAATTGAATTCGTTACAAGGGGGGGGAGAATACAAATCCCCCTTTGATTTTATAAATTTACGAATGATTGCAGTTGCCTATCTAGTGATTGGAGACAAACTTCAATCTCGTATCCTATGAAAGGAGTATTCATGGAAAACCAACAACCTAGCAAAGCAGCCTTGCTTTCAGTGATTCCTGGGTTAGGACAGATTTACAATAAACAAAAGGCCAAAGGTTTTATCTTCCTTGGTGTAACTATCGTATTTGTTCTTTATTTCCTAGCACTTGCTGCGCCGGAATTGCACAATTTGATCACTCTTGGTGACAAGCCAGGTCGTGATAATTCCCTCTTTATGCTGATTCGTGGTGCCTTCCATTTAATCTTTGTAGTCGTTTATGTGCTCTTTTATTTCTCAAATATTAAAGATGCACATACAATCGCAAAACGTATTAACAATGGAATTCCTGTCCCACGTACTTTTAAAGATATGATCAAAGGTATTTATGAGAATGGTTTCCCATATCTTTTGATTATCCCATCGTATGTAGCGATGACATTTGCGATTATCTTCCCAGTTATCGTAACCTTGATGATTGCCTTTACCAACTATGACTTCCAACACTTGCCACCAAACAAATTGTTGGACTGGGTTGGTTTGACTAACTTTACAAACATCTGGAGCTTAAGTACCTTCCGTTCAGCCTTCGGTGCGGTTCTTTCTTGGACCATCATCTGGGCCTTGTCTGCTTCTACTTTGCAGATTGTGATTGGTATCTTCACCGCTATCATTGCTAACCAACCATTTATCAAAGGAAAACGTATCTTTGGTGTTATTTTCCTTCTTCCTTGGGCTGTTCCAGCCTTCATCACTATCTTGACATTCTCAAACATGTTTAACGATAGTGTCGGAGCGATCAACACTCAAGTATTGCCTATCTTGGCTAAGGTTCTTCCTTTCCTTGACGGTGCTCTTATCCCTTGGAAAACAGACCCAACTTGGACGAAGATTGCCTTGATTATGATGCAAGGTTGGCTAGGATTCCCATACATCTATGTTTTGACTTTGGGTATCTTGCAGTCGATTCCTAACGACCTCTACGAAGCGGCTTACATCGATGGTGCCAATGCTTGGCAAAAATTCCGCAACATCACTTTCCCTATGATTTTGGCTGTTGCAGCACCAACATTGATCAGCCAATACACCTTCAACTTTAACAACTTCTCTATCATGTACCTCTTCAACGGCGGAGGTCCTGGTAGCGTTGGTGGTGGAGCCGGTTCAACTGATATCTTGATCTCATGGATTTATCGTTTGACAACAGGTACATCTCCTCAATACTCTATGGCGGCAGCTGTTACCTTAATCATCTCTATCATTGTCATCTCTATCTCTATGATCGCATTCAAGAAACTACATGCATTTGATATGGAGGACGTCTAAGATGAATAACTCAATCAAACTCAAACGTAGACTGACTCAAACCCTCACTTACCTCTACTTGATTGGTCTTTCAATCGTGATTATCTATCCACTTTTGATTACCATTATGTCAGCCTTCAAGACTGGTAACGTCGTAGCTTTTAAACTAGATGCTAACGTCGACTTTAGCTTTGCCAACTTCCAAGGGCTCTTCACTGAAACCTTGTACGGCACTTGGTACCTCAACACTTTGATTATCGCCTTGATTACAATGGCTGTTCAAACAAGTATCATCGTACTTGCTGGTTATGCCTACAGCCGTTACAACTTCTTGGCTCGTAAACAAAGTTTGGTCTTCTTCTTGATCATCCAAATGGTGCCAACTATGGCCGCTTTGACAGCCTTCTTCGTTATGGCCCTTATGTTGAACGCCCTTAACCAAAGCTGGTTCCTCATCTTCCTATATGTCGGTGGTGGTATCCCGATGAATGCTTGGTTGATGAAAGGCTACTTCGACACAGTACCGATGTCTCTTGATGAATCAGCAAAACTAGATGGTGCAGGACACTTCCGTCGCTTCTGGCAAATTGTTCTCCCACTCGTTCGCCCAATGGTTGCAGTACAAGCGCTCTGGGCCTTCATGGGACCTTTCGGAGACTATATCCTCTCTAGTTTCTTGCTTCGTGAGAAAGAATACTTTACAGTTGCCGTTGGTCTACAGACCTTTGTCAGCAATGTGAAAAACTTGAAGATTGCCTACTTCTCAGCAGGTGCTATCCTCATCGCCCTTCCAATCTGTATTCTCTTCTTCTTCCTACAAAAGAACTTTGTTTCAGGACTTACAAGTGGTGGCGACAAGGGATAATTTATCCCCGCCACCCTTTTTCATTTTATACTCTTCGAAAATCTCTTCAAACCACGTCAGCTTCGCCTTGCCGTAGATATATGTAACTGACTTCGTCAGTCTTATCTACAACCTCAAAGCAGTGCTTTGAGCAACCTGCGGCTAGCTTCCTAGTTTGCTCTTTGATTTTCATTGAGTATTAGAGCTTGTGACTATAAAACTATTCTTGAAGCAAGCAATTTATCTCCTAGACTTGAAATAAAGCACATTTCTCTATATAATAATACTCATATAGAAAACACTTTTAGAAAGATGCCTATGCTTCCATATCCATTCTCGTATTTCTCTAGTATCTGGGGATTTCGCAAACCCCTATCAAAACGTTTCGGCCTCAACTGGTTTCAGCTTCTCTTTACGAGCATTTTCCTCATCAGTTTGTCTATGGTTCCGATCGCCATTCAAAACAGCTCACAGGAAACGTATCCACTGGATACCTTTATCGATAATGTCTACACTCCACTGACAGATGAAGCCATCATGGACTTGTCAGAGAATGCACAAATCGTTGATGGAAAGCTGAACTACTCAGGTACGAAGAATCAGCAGCCTTCTCTTTTGATTGGCCCGAGCCAAAGCAAGGAATTGCCAAAGGACTTGCAACTTCATTTTGATACGGAAGAACTCGTCATCAGCAAGGAAAGTAAGGAACTGACTCGCATTCGCTACCACGCGATTCAAACGGAGAGTTTCCAGAGTAAGGAAGATCTAACCCAAGCCATTTCTAAAGATTGGTACCAACAAAATCGGGTCTATATCAGTCTCTTTCTCGTTCTTGGTGCTAGCTTCCTCTTTGGATTGAATTTCTTCATTGTCTCTCTTGGAGCTAGTCTCCTCCTTTATATCACCAAAAAATCACGCCTCTTTTCATTTAGGACCTTTAAAGAGTGCTACCATTTTATCTTGAACTGTTTAGGATTACCAACTTTGATTACGCTTATTTTGGGACTTTTTGGCCAAAATATGACAACCCTTATCACTGTACAAAACATTCTTTTTGTTCTTTATCTGGTCACCATCTTTTATAAAACACATTACCGCGATCCAGATTATCATAAATAGGAGATTTTTATGCCCGTTACGATTAAAGATGTGGCCAAGGCTGCAGGTGTCTCACCTTCAACTGTAACCCGCGTTATTCAAAACAAATCAACGATTAGTGATGAAACCAAAAAACGAGTTCGCAAGGCAATGAAAGAGCTCAACTACCATCCCAATCTCAATGCTCGTAGCTTGGTAAGTAGCTATACTCAAGTTATCGGCTTGGTGCTCCCTGACGACTCGGATGCCTTCTACCAAAATCCTTTCTTTCCATCTGTCCTACGAGGGATTGCCCAAGTCGCGTCTGAAAACCACTACGCTATCCAGATTGCAACGGGGAAAGATGAGAAAGAACGTCTCAATGCGATTTCTCAGATGGTTTATGGCAAGCGTGTTGACGGTTTGATTTTCCTCTACGCCGAGGAAGAAGACCCTCTGGTCAAACTAGTAGCTGATGAGCAGTTCCCTTTCCTCATTCTCGGAAAATCTACTTCACCCTTTATCCCTCTTGTTGATAATGACAATGTACAAGCGGGCTTTGATGCGACAGAGTATTTCATCAAAAAAGGATGCAAACGAATTGCCTTTATCGGGGGTACAAAGCGACTCTTCGTAACGCAAGATCGTCTAACTGGCTATGAGTCCGCACTCAAACAACACCAACTTCCGATTGATACCAACTTAACCTACTTTGCAACCGAATTTCTAGAAGAAAAAGGGTATCAGTTCAGTGAACTCCTGTTCAATCACGATCCACAGATTGACGCTATTATTACAACTGACAGTCTCCTTGCAGAAGGGGTTTGTGACTACATCAGTAAGCATCAGTTAACTGTTCCTGTCTTGAGTTTCGACTCTGTCAATCCTCGACTTGACCTCGTAGCTTATGTGGACATCAATAGCCTGGAACTTGGGCGCGTTTCCTTTGAAACCATTCTCCAGATCATCAACGATGCTAAAAACAATAAACAGATTTGTTACCGCCAGTTGATTGGACACAAAATTATCGAAAAATAAAGACCAGCCTCAAGGCTGGTCTTTTGAGTATTATTAATTGTCTGTTTCTACGAATCGTCCTAGGATGTGGACATTTTCAGATACAGAGACAAAGGCTGTCGGATCGACCTGTTTCATGATGTGTTTAAAATCATTAAACTCTGCTCGTGTGATAACCGTAATCAAGACTGCTTTTCTCTCATGATTATAGGTTCCTTCTGCATCGTGGATCATAGTTGCTCCGCGGTGCAATTTTTTATGAATTTTTGCGATTACCTTGTCAGGATTATTGGTCACAATCATGGCCTGCATACGTTTTTGCTTTGTAAAGACCGCGTCTGTCACACGACTGGAGACAAAGATAGTAATCATGGAGTAGAGGGCGTATTTCCAACCAAAGGTCAAACCTGCTATCAGCATGATGGTTCCATTTACCAGGAAAGAAATACTACCGACATTTCTCCCTGTTTTCTTTCGAATGGTGAGACTGACGATATCTGTACCTCCGCTAGAAATATTGTTACGGAGCGCAAAACCAATCCCCAAGCCCATGACAACACCCCCAAAAAGGGCATTGATAATGGGATCCTCTGTCAAGGTCACAACTGGTACAATCTGGATAAAGAGGGAACTCATGGATACTGTGATGAAGGTAAAGATTGTAAACTTATGCCCAATCTGATACCAAGCCAAAATCATCAACGGAAAATTGATAGCATAAAAGGTTAGCGATATCGGAATGTAAAAACCAAACCAGTGATGACTCAAGGCAGAGATAATCTGTGCCAGACCCGTCGCCCCACTGGAGTAAACGTGTCCTGGTTGAAAAAAGAAATTGACTGCTACCGCTGACAGAAAGCCATACACCAGAGAAGCCGATACTTTCTCATCATATTTTTCCTGAGAGATACTTTGTAAAACTCGTAAGATTTTTATCTGATAAGCAAAGCGACGCAGATAATAGCGCCACCGCTTAATTCGTTTTGCTTGTTTCATCTTCTTCTACTTGTAAGCTGAGTTCCTCTAGTTGTTTGAGAGCGACTGTTGATGGAGCTTGTGTCATTGGGTCGGTTGCCTTATTGTTCTTAGGAAAGGCAATGACTTCACGGATATTCTCTTCTCCTGCTAAGAGCATCACAAAACGGTCAAGACCGATAGCTAAACCACCGTGTGGTGGGAAACCATAGTCCATGGCTTCAAGAAGGAAACCAAACTGGTCATTTGCTTCTTCAGTTGAAAAACCAAGTGCTTTGAACATGCGTTCTTGAAGGTCTTTTTGGTTGATACGAAGACTACCACCACCAAGCTCATAACCGTTCAAGACGATATCGTAAGCAATGGCACGAACCTTAGCCAAATCACCTTCTAATTCGTGAGCTGTTTCTTCCTGTGGAAGAGTAAATGGATGGTGGGCGCTCATGTAGCGACCTTCTTCTTCAGACCATTCAAACATTGGCCAATCAACCACCCAAAGGAAGTTGAACTTATCATTATCAATCAAGCCCAGCTCTTTGGCAATACGTCCACGAAGGGCACCAAGTGTTGCATTGGCTACCTCAAGCGTATCTGCCACAAAGAGAACCAAGTCCTTATCTTCAAGATCAAGTGCTGCAGTCAATTCTGCTTGGATACCAGTTAAGAACTTGGCAACTGGTCCATTTAATTCTCCATCAACAACCTTGACCCAAGCAAGACCTTTAGCTCCGTACTGTTTGGCTACTTCGGTCATCTTGTCGATGTCTTTACGTGAGTAGTTGTCTGCAGCTCCTTTGACTACAATAGCTTTTACAGCAGGTGCTTCTGAAAAGACTTTAAAATCAACCCCCTTGACAACTTCTGTCAAGTCCTGAAGCAACATGTCAAAACGAGTATCAGGTTTATCAGAACCATAAAGAGCCATCGCATCGTCGTATTTCATACGAGGAAATGGAAGCGTTACTTCGATGCCTTTTGTTTCCTTCATCACGCGCGCAATCAAGCCTTCTGTAATATCTTGGATTTCTTGCTCACTAAGGAATGACGTTTCCAAGTCGACCTGGGTAAACTCAGGCTGACGGTCTCCACGCAAGTCTTCATCACGGAAACATTTGACGATTTGGTAGTAACGGTCAAATCCAGCATTCATCAAGAGTTGCTTAGTGATTTGTGGGCTCTGAGGAAGAGCGTAGAAGTGCCCTTTATTGACACGAGATGGTACCAAATAGTCACGCGCCCCTTCTGGCGTTGATTTCGAAAGGAATGGCGTCTCCACATCGATAAACTCCAACTCATCCAAGTAATTACGGATAGAGTGGGTCACCTTGGCACGAAGCTTAAGGTTTTCTAGCATCTCTGGACGACGAAGGTCAAGGTAACGGTAACGCAAACGTGTATCGTCATTGGCCTCAATCCCATCTTTAATCTCAAAAGGCGTTGTTTTAGCTGTATTAAGCACTGTCAGAGCTGTCACGTTCAACTCAACCGCACCAGTCGGTAATTTATCATTTGCCTGTTCACGCGCAGCGACTTGTCCAGTCACCTCAATGACAAATTCGCTACGAAGACTTTCAGCCGTTGCCATGACCTCTGCAGATACTTTTTCAGGGTTGATAACCAACTGCATGATCCCTTCACGGTCACGAAGGTCGATAAAGATCAAACCACCAAGGTCACGACGACGGCCAACCCATCCTTTCAAGGTAATTTCTTGTCCGATGTGTTCCTCACGAACACGACCAGCATACATACTACGTTTCATGTTTTCTCTCCTCTTTTATTCTGTTACTATTTTACCATAAAAGCGCAGGCTCTTCATGAAAATCAGCAGAAAAGTTTGATTGTCTTTAGAAATCAAAACGAACAGACAAAAAATCCGATGAAAACGTCATCGGATCCTCTGATTATGATTCTTAACCTTTTTTACGCTTTTCAGCAATCTCGGCTGCCTTTTTAGGTAGAACAATCTCCGTCGCATAAGCCGAAGCAAAACGCAAGACACCTGCAATAGGCGCAAAGACAACTGCTAGATAGTTGTAAAAGAAGTCGCCTTTAAAGGCATAGGCAAGTGCCCCGATGATAAAGAAGAGAACGACCGCCTGTATCACTGCTAATAAAATTACTCGTTTCATGTGACCTCCTGACTCTATTATAGCATGAGTATCATCAAAAAGCCGATTAAATTATTCAAAGCGTGGAGAGAAATGCTGTAAAGAAGACCTTTTCGACTCACATAAGCCAGACCCAAACTCAATCCCAGACTAGCATAAACTAAAAACTGTTGCAAAGTCCCTGGAAAATGAATCAAGGCAAAAAGCACACTCGATACGAGGAGAAACAGAGCTGTCTGTTTGCTGTTGTTCTGCTTAGGAAAGAGATAACGCGCCAGCATCCCTCTAAAGATTAGTTCTTCCGTCAGAGGAGCAAAGACCACTACCATAAAGAAACCAAAGACAGGCTGAGCAACTGTCAATTGTGATACGATTTGTTGATTGACTGACGGATCTTCTGGCAAAAAGAACTGAGCTATAATCGCCACTAGCAAAACCAGAGTAGGCAACCAGATATAACGATTAAAAACCGTCGTCTGGATGCTAACCTTTTCTTTCTGATACCATCTGTAAACTCCATAAACATAGGCCCCTGACAGGGCGACATAAAGTGGCAAGACTCCAAAGATTGAAGCCCCTAGGTCAAGCGCTGATAAAGCCATACTCTGAACCAGACCATAGCCAAAGAAAAAGGATAGAACAGCTAGAAGAAACCAGCCAAGATTTTTAAGTAATTTCATAAAAGACTCCTATTTGAAATGAAGACTTAGCATTGTTATTCGCATCATTTTGATAAAAATGTGGAATACAGTCGCAACCAAAAGGGATAATAAGCGAATTCCTCTTGCAAAAATAGAAACGGTAGTAATGATTTTATAAAGATATTTTTAAGCAAGCAAAAGCAATGTTAATCCTAGGAAAAAGAGGGTCAGGAGTAAGGTCCTGGCCAGTTTTTCTACCATTAAAAGCCTAATTTTTCAAAGATTTCTGAGAAATTTTGATTGATAGCATCAAGTGACACTTGAACTTCTTCTCGAGTTTGGTTGTTCTTAACTGTCACTTGTCCGCTTTCGACTTCGCTCTCTCCGAGAGTAATGAGAATCTTAGCCGCAAAGACATCGGCTGACTTGAACTGAGCTTTGAGCTTCCGGTTGAGGTAGTCACGTTCTGCTTTGAATCCTTGTTGGCGAAGGGCTTGTACCAATTCCAAGGCCTTGACATTTGCTCCTTCACCCAAAACTGCGATATAAACATCTAGGGCATTTTCAATAGGAAGGGCCACACCTTGCTTTTCAAGAATGAGAAGCAGGCGCTCTACACCAAGACCAAATCCAAATCCAGCAGTCTCAGGACCACCAAAGTAGGCAACCAAACCATCGTAGCGACCACCCGCACAGACCGTCAAGTCATTGCCCTCGATCTCAGTGATGAACTCGAAAATCGTGTGGTTGTAGTAGTCCAGACCACGCACCATATTGGTATCAATGATGTAATCTACTCCAAGATTTTCCAACATCTGACGCACAGCATCAAAGTGAGCCTGGCTTTCTTCATCAAGGAAATCCAAGATAGACGGCGCATTCTCTACTGCCTCCTTGTCTTCTTTTTCCTTAGAGTCCAAGACACGGAGAGGATTTTCCTCCAAGCGACGTTGGCTATCCTTAGACAAGGTCTCCTTGAGCGGTGTCAAATAGTCGATCAAGGCTTGACGATAGGCCGCACGGCTCTCAGGATTTCCCAGAGTGTTAAGATGCAATTTCACACCTTTAATGCCGATTTCTTTCAAGAAATGGGCTGCCATAGCGATGGTTTCCACATCGGTAGCTGGATTGCTAGAGCCAAAACACTCAACACCAATCTGGTGGAACTGACGCAAACGACCTGCTTGCGGACGCTCATAACGGAACATAGGTCCCATGTAATAGAACTTACTTGGCTTTTGCACTTCTGGGGCGAAAAGTTTATTTTCCACATAAGAACGGACAACGGGCGCTGTTCCTTCTGGACGAAGGGTAATATGACGGTCTCCCTTATCGTAAAAATCGTACATTTCTTTGGTTACGATATCCGTTGTATCTCCGACAGAACGGCTGATGACCTCGTAATGCTCAAAAATAGGCGTGCGCACTTCTGCATAGTTATAGCGCTTGAAAATTTCACGGGCAAAGCCCTCAACGTACTGCCACTTGGCAGACTCAGCAGGCAAGATATCCTGCGTTCCTTTTGGTTTTTGTAATTTCATAGGGAATCCTCTTTAAACTTAATAGTCTTATTTTACCATAAATAGAGGGATTAAAACAGTGAGAAAAAATAAGGATTTAGATATCATTTTTGAGATTAAGACTTGTCAAAAGAATAGCCAGGAAGGAAAGACCAACAAATAGCATCCAAGTCAACTGTATATTCCATACGGCTACTAGTGAAAAACAAGCTGTTCCCACAGGTATGGATAAGGTAAATAATAAACCTAAAAAATTACTGGTACGAGCTAGAACCTCTGGAGCTAGATTTTTCATGAGCATGGCACTAATCTTTGGTTGAACTTTGCCAGACACATACAGAGTTAAAAATAGAAATAGCAAACCAAGCACGACTTGATTGAATACGTTAGCCAGACCAATTAGAGTGAGCCCTACGGTAGCCCACATCATCAATCTAGGCAAGGACTGCTTCCCAAAATAATCATTGCCCGTAAGGCTACTGATGATGATTGCTACTAAAACACAGAATTGATTGATAAATAGTGCCTCTGTGTAAGAAAAATTCAAGAGAGAATGGCTCAAAAAGAAGATGTTATAGATGCTTCCTAAAGCCCCACCCAAGGCATTAATAAGCAAGACAGCAAAGATCATGAAACCAAAGTTTTTCTGTCCACCTTTAAGAAAAACGAGACGTAAATTTCGGTAAATTGTTAGGAACTGGTCTTTGATAGAAAGCTTCTCATTTTTTAGTTTTTCACCATCAGCAGATGACATTGACAGACTCAATTTGCTTTTTCCTAAAAAGAGAATAAAGACTGATACTAGGAAAAAGCAGGCATTGATTCCCGCAACAAGGGAAAAATTGTTGATCGATAGACCTAAGAGCCAAACTCCAAAAGCTTGACCACCAATAGCTGAAATATAGGTGATAAACTGGGAAAAAGAATAAGCTTCCATCAGATCCTCTTCAGCTACTTTTTCCTTAACGAGAGGCATTCGCAAACCACCAGCAAAATCACTGATCACATCACTGATGACATTGATCAAACACAGGCTAGAAAAGGCAAAGAGACTAGCTTGCTGAACAACTAGGGCTGCCAGAAAAAATAAAACCGCCTGAAACAAACCGCTATAGACCATCCATTTGACCTTGTCCCTTGTGTAATCTGCCCGAATCCCTACAAAAACTGTAAAGAGAGTCGGAAGAATCATGACAATATTCGCCATAGCAACAGCAAAAGAGGCTTGTGGCAAGGTCGATGCATAAACGATAAATACCAGGTTAAAAATCGAAGCACCAAAGGCATTGAAGAAGCGCGACAAAGTCAAGAGTCGATAAGCTTGATTTCTAAACAATAGTTTCATAGGTAATCTCCCTTCTTGTTATAATCCCTATATGAAGTATGACTATAGTATAGCACTTAGAAATTGAAAGGGAAAACTTTTGAATATATGCAACACACAAAATGAGCAAAGAAACGATAGAACTTTTGTAACGACCTGAGAGTAGTCAAAAGTTCTATCGCTTAAAATTTCAAATTATTTTCTTAGTTTGCAGATATTCAACAATCGGGTGTATTTCTATAGTATTCGGCAGATTTGTTACAGCCAAGCATCTCAAAAATACGGACAGCATCTTCCATCTTTTTTTGTCCTTCCTTAACTCTGCCTTGCTTGCTATCAAGGAGACCTTCCGCCCACAAATAGACAATTCGGAAATAGGTCTCGTTTTCCTTGTAGAAATGGTCTTCGATAACACGTTTAAAATAAGAGGCATTGGTAAATTCTTCACACTCAATGCTGGCTAAAAAACCATTCAGTAGCATGGTGTGAAAAAGGTTCCGATTTCCATTAGAAAATCGGATTTGCGGACCATTTCTCGTACATATCTAGTAAAAAGAGAAACAGACAAGAACGGAGAACTGACTGAGAACAAATTGAGTTCATAGATTCCCCAAATCTCAGTAGAAAACAAGTAGTCATGAAGGACTTTCCCTTCCTCTGCCGTTAACTCAACCGTTTCATCCATACTCTTCATATAAGACTTGATAATGATGGCATTTAGAATATGTTTCTGTTTGTTTTGAGAATGGGCATGCTTTTGATACTCCTTGCGATATAAGTCCTCAAGAGGTGCTATATTCTTTAAATCCAAAACATCTGTGATTTCTTTTCTCAACTCCGAATCTGTATCATACTGAAAACCTCTCGCCAGAAAGAGGATTTCCTCTACACTAGCAGATATATTTTCTAGGGCAAATAGAAACTTTTCCACCGAAAGCTCACTCTGACCTGTTTCAAATCGGGACAACATGGACGGCGAAAATTGTCCCCCAGTTGCTTGTCTCAGCGAGATATTTCTTGACTCTCGTAATTGTCTAAAGACTTTTCCAATCTGCTCCATAGACTTCCCCTTGATTCCGTATTTTCTTCATTTTATCATATTTTTCAGAAAATTCATCAAAAACTTGCCAAATTGTCAGAATTATGAGAAAATAGAGGATATTTATCACGTGGAGGGACTGTTATGAGAGACGATATCAAAATCAATGACCGCGCTTTAGCCTTGCAAGACCAAATTATCGATAAATTAGAGAAGGTTTTTGATACAGATGTGGAATTGGATGTTTACAATCTAGGGCTGATTTATGAAATCAATCTAGATGAAACAGGTCTCTGCAAGATTGTCATGACCTTCACCGATACTGCCTGTGATTGCGCCGAAAGCCTACCTATCGAAATCGTCGCAGGTCTAAAACAAATCGAGGGTATCGAAGATGTCAAGGTTGAAGTTACCTGGTCTCCTGCATGGAAGATCACACGAATCAGTCGCTACGGACGCATTGCCCTCGGACTGCCACCTCGTTAATGAGGCAAATCACTTTTGAAGATAAAAAGAAGCAAGCCGAAGATGGCTTGCTTTTTGATACTCAATGAAAATCAAAGAGCAAACTAGGAAACTAGCCACAGGCTGTACTTGAGTACGGCAAGGCGACGTTGACGTGGTTTGAAGAGATTTTCGAAGAGTATGAGTTTACTTTTTACCTGACTTGTCCATATTCCAGAAGTCTGTCACGGCTCCACGAGAAGCGGATGATACGATGTGGGCATATTTACCAAGAACACCACGACTGTAAAGTGGTGGCAAGGTTGTTTCTGCCTTGCGTTTTTCAAGTTCTTCTTCGGATACGGCCATGGAAATTTCTTTAGTATCTTGGTCAACTGTAACGATATCCCCTGTACGAAGGTAAGCAATCGGTCCACCATCCTGAGCTTCAGGAGCGATATGTCCGACAACCAGACCATAAGTACCACCAGAGAAACGACCATCCGTCAAGAGGGCAACCTTGTCTCCTTGACCTTTACCAACGATCATGGATGAAAGGGATAGCATCTCAGGCATACCAGGACCACCCTTAGGCCCAACGAAACGGACAACAACTACATCGCCATCAACGATTTCATCTGTCAGAACAGCCTGGATAGCATCTTCTTCTGAGTCAAAGACCTTAGCTGGTCCAACGTGGCGACGCACTTTCACACCTGATACTTTAGCAACCGCGCCATCAGGGGCAAGGTTCCCATTCAAGATGATAAGCGGACCGTCTGCACGTTTTGGATTTTCAAGTGGCATAATGACTTTTTGGCCTGGTGTAAGGTCTGCAAAGTCAGCCAAGTTTTCAGCGACTGTCTTACCAGTACATGTGATACGGTCGCCATGAAGAAAACCATTTGCCAAGAGATATTTCATAACCGCAGGGACACCACCGACTTCGTAAAGGTCTTGGAAGACATACTGACCAGATGGTTTCAAGTCGGCCAAGTGAGGCACACGTTCTTGGATTGTATTGAAGTCCTCAAGTGACAAATCAACATTAGCCGCATGGGCAATGGCAAGCAAGTGAAGAGTGGCATTTGTAGAACCACCGAGAGCCATCGTTACAGTGATGGCATCTTCAAAGGCTTCACGAGTCAAGATATCAGATGGTTTGAGACCAAGCTCCAGCATCTTAACAACAGCACGTCCTGCTGCTTCGATGTCTTCTTTCTTGTCGGCTGATTCAGCTGGGTGAGATGAAGATCCTGGCAAACTCATACCGAGAACTTCGATAGCAGTCGCCATGGTATTAGCTGTATACATACCACCACAGCCACCAGGGCCAGGGCAGGCATTACATTCGAGACGTTTCACATCCTCAGCTGTCATGTCACCGTGGTTCCATTTTCCGATTCCCTCAAAGACAGAAACCAAGTCAATGTCTTTGCCATCAAGATTTCCCGGTGCAATAGTACCACCATAGGCGAAAATAGCTGGAATATCCATATTGGCAATGGCAATCATAGAACCAGGCATGTTCTTGTCACAGCCACCGATAGCGACAAAGGCATCCACGTTGTGACCACCCATAGCAGCTTCGATTGAGTCTGCGATGATATCACGTGATGTCAAAGAGAAACGCATACCAGGCGTTCCCATGGCAATCCCGTCCGCTACGGTAATGGTTCCAAACTGTACAGGCCAAGCACCTGCAGATTTGACACCTTCTTTAGCTAATTTCCCGAAATCATGCAAGTGGATGTTACATGGCGTATTTTCCGCCCAAGTCGAAATCACTCCCACAATCGGTGTTTCAAAGTCCTTATCTGTCATACCAGTCGCACGAAGCATAGCACGGTTTGGTGATTTAACCATGCTGTCATAAATGCTACTGCGGTGACGTTTATCTAATTCAGTCATCTTATCCCTCCCGTTTCAGTTTTTACTATTATAGCACATTTTAAAAGCAATGAACAGAAGAAAATTCTTGAATTTTCAGAAAATTCTATACAGTAATATTTTCTTTAATAATGTTACATTTATTTCTTGACTTTCTAAAACAAAGTGATATCATTTAGATATCATATAGCAGGAGGTCATTCTTATGACTGAAAAACTAATCAATTCAAAACCAAATGGTGTATTCGCATTGATTCTCATTGAGTTGACACTCGTACTTGGTATCTTTATATTTATAATGGGTGCTGGTTCGGAAAACGTTTTTGGAATTATTATCGGTCTTTTATTAAGCTTAATTGCAGGTCTAGCTCATGCTGGTTTAAAAGTTGTCAAACCTCAGGAAGCTCTGGTTCTGACACTCTTTGGTAACTATACAGGTACCATCAAAGAACCTGGTTTTTACTTTGTCAATCCCTTCAGCGTAGCAGTTAACCCTGCAAACCACACTCGACTTGGACAAAGTGGGGATGTTAGCACGAAATCTCCTTTTTCAGGAATGAAATCATCAAATGGCAATGATGTAAACCTTGAAATTGGCAAGAAACAGATTTCCCTCAAAGTTATGACTTTGAGCAATTCTCGCCAAAAAATCAATGATTGTCTAGGAAATCCCGTAGAAATCGGTATCGCGGTAACTTGGAGAGTTGTCGATACAGCCAAAGCAGTCTTCAACGTTGATAACTATAAAGAATATCTCTCATTGCAGTGTGATAGCGCCCTTCGTAATATTGTCCGCATTTATCCTTACGATGTGTCTCCTAATGTGGACACTACAGGTGATGGGCAAGCCGATGAAGGAAGCCTCCGCGGTTCTAGTGAGATTGTAGCTAAACGTATTCGTGAAGAAATCCAAAGTCGCGTAGAAGATGCTGGCTTGGAAATCCTTGAAGCACGTATCACTTATCTAGCTTATGCACCAGAAATTGCAGCTGTTATGCTTCAACGCCAACAAGCATCTGCCATTATTGATGCCCGTAAGATGATTGTAGACGGCGCTGTGGGAATGGTTGAAATGGCACTAGAACGTCTCAATGAAGGAGAATTGGTAGAACTTGACGAAGAACGAAAAGCTGCCATGGTTTCAAATCTCCTAGTCGTTCTCTGTGGCAATCATGATGCACAACCAATTGTCAACGCAGGAAGTCTTTACTAAAGATGGCTGAAGCTAAAAAAAAGCAGATTCCCCTTCGACTCTCAACAAAGTTATACGCTGCACTCGCATCATGGGCAGAAGACGACTTTCGTTCAGTCAATGGGCAAATCGAATATCTCCTCACAGAATGTGTCAAACAACGGAAGAAAGACGGAAAATACGTATCAGAAACCATTGACGAACCATTTGAGATTGATATTTAACACCTTCTCCTGTCTGCTAGATCGGACAGGAGAATTTTTTCATCTTTTTTTTGTCAAGTAACTTTACTTTACAAAAAAGTTTTGATATACTATTAAAGTTGATGAAAATCAAACCTAACTGAATTATATCTTAAAAGGAGAAATCAAAATGGCAGTACCTGCACGTCGCACTTCAAAAGCGAAGAAAAACAAACGTCGTACCCACTACAAAGTAACAGCTCCATCTGTAAACTTTGACGAAACTACTGGAGATTACTCACGTTCTCACCGTGTATCACTTAAAGGATACTACAAAGGACGTAAAATCGCTAAAGCTGCATCAGCTGAATAATAGAAGGGAGATACCATGCGCGTAAATATTACACTTGAACACAAAGAATCTGGTGAACGCTTGTACCTTACTTCTAAAAACAAACGTAACACTCCAGACCGTCTTCAATTGAAGAAATACTCACCAAAACTTCGCAAACACGTTGTGTTTACAGAGGTTAAGTAAGGGTTTCAGTACACGTCAATAGACGTCAAAATATTGATTTTAAGCGATTTTTGATTTTTTGAAACTCATTATATCGCACTACAAATCAATAAAAACTCTACCTTTTACTCTACCTTTTTTAGATAAATATATCATCTGGATATTGAAGTTAAGCCCTGCTATCATTTCGATGGCAGGGCTTTTTAATATTTGGTACACTAACTTCTTATCTATATTTTGGTGGATTTTAAGTTGACATCTACAAAGTTTAATGTTAGAATACATTCAAAAATATATTTGAATGAGGTGTTTTATGATTCAAAATGTTGTTACTTCAATAATCCTGTATTCTGGGACAGCCGTAGACTTACTTATTATCCTAATGTTATTTTTTGCCAAAAGAAAAAGCAGAAAAGACATCATTAACATCTATTTAGGACAATTTCTAGGCTCTGTTAGTCTAATATTCCTAAGTTTGCTTTTTGCATTTGTCTTAAATTATATTCCTAGTAAAGAGATTTTAGGTTTACTCGGTTTGATTCCAATTTTCCTAGGCCTCAAAGTTTTGCTTTTAGGAGATTCTGATGGAGAAGCTATTGCAAAAGATGGTTTGCGAAAAGACAATAAAAACCTGATTTTTCTAGTCGCTATGATTACTTTTGCAAGTTGTGGCGCTGACAATATTGGTGTCTTTGTCCCATATTTTACCACCTTAAATTTAGCGAATTTGATAGTGACTTTACTTACTTTTCTAGTCATGATTTATCTCTTGGTTTTTTCTGCACAAAAATTAGCACAAGTCCCTTCTGTTGGAGAAACTTTGGAAAAATATAGCAGATGGTTTATTGCCGTTGTCTATTTAGGATTGGGGATGTATATCCTGATTGAAAACAACAGCTTTGACATGCTATGGGCTGTGTTAGGCTAGGAGAAAAAATTATGAAAAAAGATAGTATCTGTCAAGTGGATGTTATAAATCAACAAAATGTTACAACCGCAACGAACTACCTTGAAAAGGAAAAAGTCCAAAAATCACTTCGCATTTTATCAAAATTTACCGATAATAAACAGATAAATATCATCTTTTATCTCCTTGCCGTCGAAGAACTCTGTGTCTGCGATATAGCCTGTTTATTAAATCTCAGTATGGCATCTGCCTCCCACCATCTTCGTAAACTAGCCAATCAAAACATCTTGGACACTAGAAGAGAGGGGAAAATTATATATTATTTTATAAAAGATGAGGAAATCAGAGATTTTTTTAATCAACTAGGATAACAACTATTTCTACTACTTTCTACTTTTCCATGATTATAGGGGGATTATATATGAAATTTTTTGAAGAAAATTATTCACAAGAAATACCTACTCGTATCAAAAATTTAAGAAAAAAATACAATATTACACAAAGCGAACTAGGCAATGCAGGTCAAGTTAGTCAAGTTGAAAGTGGTAAGCGACCAATTACGAGTTCGATGTTAGTTTATTTAAATGCTCTAACCGCTTCGAGCTATACGTATATCGTTTTTGGAGAGTTAGATGAGTTTATTGAGAATCTGTTTCATTATTTTTTCAGTTCTATTTTATATAGAGATTTAGAGGCTGTAGATGAAAAACTATATTCTTTCATGAGTGATGATTTAATTTCAATCCAATCAAGTTGTCTAAGTATTGCCAAGACATTTGCAAATTTCAATATTCAAAGAAAAAGATTTATGATTTCTACTGAAACTGAAATGGATACTTTTCACAAGAAAGATGACATTGACGTATGGGTTGGTGGAAAAAGTTATAACCCCGCTAGAAGTTTTAGAACCCGTACCATCAATGAATTGACTGTCATTGATTTTGAAGAAATGTTTGATATTCTTTGGTTGATGTTAGGGGATAATTTAATTAAATCATTTGAAGTTAATGTCTGTGGTATCCTATTTGAATTAGGCGGAAATGACATACCCTCAACATTTAGGCAAGAAAACATTGATCCTCTCATCAATAAATGGTGGTATGATAATGTTTCGACAGAAATTATCCCTAATCTAATAAAAAAACTCAAAGAAAATCCCTTGTTTAATATCGGATTTATGGTAAATGATATATTAGAGAGAATGTATAAAGAGAATATTCCAAAATCTTACCTTACATCCGTCCCATTAGTTATTTCTCAAAAAGGAAGAACAACCTATTCGTTTAGTATGACTGGTGGTCAACAAATAGATGGAGTGAAATTCAAACAGATATATGAGGACTATATGAAATTACTCAGTCAAGGTAAGGATATCACAGAGTTATATCAAAAATATTCTAAAGAAGAGTTGGCAAATCTAGGCATTAATATTTATCAATCCAATGATATAGAAAGGACTGAGGAAAGAACTTTTGATGAAATTATCAGTTGGGTTTCCAACCCTTATGCAACAAGACCAATTCAAGAAAGGCACACTATTCAATTAGAGCCAACAAGATTTTCACTAGAGGATAAGAAAAGAATTGAAGAAGCTGCAGCTCAAGGACTAAGCGAAATCGACCTTATTGATTTAGTTGACCTATATGATATTAATTTAGACAATACAAGCGTCAATCGCCATATTGTGGGGTTATTGACTAATAACACCCAAGTAACATACTATTTCCAAGAACAATTAAATAAGGAGTTGCTGTCAATGGCTCACGCTTTAGATAACGTACAACAGGCCTTTATTAAATTATTAAGTGAAGAGGAGATACGAAAATTTGCTCTTTAAAGACTAGGTGAATCGCCTAGTCTTTTTTTTGCGCCTCGTTTTACAAATTAGTCTATTGAAGTAAAAAAAGAAGTAAAAAATAAAAGAACATTACGCCTTATACTGAATATATCAAGAAAAACTCTTGATATAAATTTTAATAGTCCAAATTGATGGCCATCAAAGGACAGATTGAAACAAATATGATGACATGACGATAAAGGTCATGTCTTGCATAGAATTGTTTCGCTGTTTCTTTGTTGTGCCTTTTGGTATACTCAGCGTTCAATATTTGCTCATTTTGTTTCCTTCTGTCCAAAGGACAGAAAGGAGCTCATCATTATGAGTAATAAAGTACAAGAACGTCGTGAGCGTAAAATCAAAGAAGCTATTAAAGCTAAAAATTGGGATGAAGTAACTCGTTTGCTTCAACAAGAACAAAGTAACGCAGAACGTCGTGACCGATACCACAATAGACGAATCAAAGACGAAACAATAGCTAGCAAAAATGCCAAAAAGTCTGTACGTTATGATGTCATTGCAAGTTCTGATTTGAATCCCGAAGAAGCTTTAATCCTAGAGGAGTTAAGACAAGCTATTCGTGAAGCTAAAGCATCCCTATCAGAAATTGACAGTAAGATTGTTGAAATGATAGCGGAACAAGGTTCAAGCTATAAAGAAACGGCTCGCTATATCACTGAACATTATAAGAAAATGAGTGATGTAACTGTTAAATCCCATTATTGTAAAGCGCTAAAAAAATTAGCTCCTTTATTAAAAGCTTACCGCTAATCCCTCAAATCCAGTGTCTCTGTCACTGGATTTTTTGTAAAAAAAATTAAAAATTCAACAAATAACTTTGCGTTTAGCTGTCTCATTCTCCTTAGTAATGAGGAGGTGGTCAGATAACCTAAAAAACAAAGTCCAGCTCATGACCCAAACCGAGCCTGTCGCATTCACACTATCTCTTATTCATAAGGAGGATTTGCCCTATGGCGTTTAAAATGAAAACCACAAAAGGTGGTTATACAACTACATTGGCTGATAAAATTATCAGTCAAAAACAACCGATTTACTCACTTAGTACCGAACTTGAACCACAACAACGGTTTGAAGAAGGAAAACCAACCGGAGAAATCGTAGCTTATAAAGCATGGTTTGTACAGGAAGGGCAAGACCCTTTCCAAGTAAAATTTGAAGAAACGATTGAGCTTCCAGCTTTTCAATCCATGATTCAATTTGACACACTACAAGCCTGCGAAGTAAAATATAACATCTACTTCAAAGCAAATGGTATCAAGGAGGTTCGGTAATGACTTCACAATCTCGTGATATGCTGAACCAATCTTACCTGCAATCTTACCTGCTCCAGAGCCTAAACATGGCTCTGGGGGCTTTAATGCAGGGAGAAACCAGCTACACCAATTCTTTTAATATTGTTATTCAAGCAGACGGCTTTATCTTTGTCCCTCGTCTACCATGTGCTTATATCCTTGATGATGACTTGTACAAGAAAATCTTTCTGATTGCCAATGCTTCACTTTATCCACAATATACGCTTCTAAAACAAAACGCTACCTATTTTGTCCCTCTAGAAACAGATGACTTACACACTCAGCGTGGATTATTTTTCCCTTGGAAAAAGGGAATTTCAGAACGTTTAGTCATTCCAGATTTGGATAAGTTTTCAGCTAGCTTGCCACAGGGGAAAATCCCTATCATGAAGTACTTTGAACTCAATTTAGATAAGGTTAATCACTGGGCTATTGCTGGAAATTCAGGTTCTGGGAAATCGTACGCTCTCACTTATTTCTTGAGTGTACTAAAGCATATGTCTGACTTGATTATCATTGACCCTAAATTTGATACCCCAAGTCGATGGGCAAGAGAAAATCACGTTGCTGTTATACACCCTGTTGAAAACCGTTCAAAATCAGATTTTGTCTCACAGGTCAATGAACAATTAAGTCAGTGTGCAACTCTCATTCAGAAACGACAAGCTATCTTGTATGATAATCCCAATCATCAATTTACCCATCTAACTATTGTTATTGATGAAGTCCTCGCTCTATCAGAGGGAGTCAATAAGAATATCAAAGAAGCCTTTTTCTCCCTACTCTCACAGATTTCCTTATTAGGACGTGCTACCAAAATCCATCTGTTTTTGGTAAGCCAGCGTTTTGACCACAATACTATTCCAATTTCAGTGAGGGAACAGCTAAACGTATTGTTGCAAATTGGAAATATCAATCAGAAAACTACTCAATTTTTATTTCCAGACCTAGACCCAGAGGGTATTGTTATTCCAATAGGACATGGGACAGGTATCATTCAAGTTATCGATAATGAACATCCCTACCAAGTTCTGCCCTTACTCTGTCCAACCTACTACACTAAACGAGGTATTCTATGACCAATAAAACCTACTTTATGAGAAGTTTTAATCTCATACTATATTTATTTCTATTTGCACCTATCTGTTCTGCATTTGGATGGTTATTCAATTATCTTTCCGTTCAATTAACAAATATCACGTTTGTCAATTTAGATACGGTCAAAAGTATTACGGATATCATTAGTTCCGTTTGTCATGGATTTGCACTTATTTCTCTTCTACTTGCCTTATTTTTGGTTGGATTAGAAATAATACAACGGTTGAAAACAGATAGTCTTTGGAACTATATCCAATCTGTCTATCACACTTTTCTGTTGCGACACTTCCTGTTTCAGCGTGAACGAGTACAGAAGATAAGCAATCTTGAACATCAGACGGTTACTACTATCAACCCAATCCATAACGGATTTAACCGAGCTGTTCGTAAGTGTATCGTAGATATACGAAAAGATACCATCACTATTTTTCTAAAAGTCCCTAGAGACCAACAAGGGCAAAAAATCCTAAAAGAGATGGAAGCACAATTAAAAGAAGAAATCGTCAGCCAACACGCAGACTATTATTTCTCCTCTCCTATTCGAGTTCGTAACCAATTGTGGTTCACTGGACAAAAACGTTAATCCCTTGGGGCTGTGGCTTGCGTTAAGCAAAAGCCAGACAGCCCCTTTTTATATTCTTTTCTATCATGACCTATTGGGGTGACTACGACCCCCAATAGATCAATAATCAATAATCACAAAAAATTCAATTTTTTCAAAAAAACTTTGCATACGACCTGTCATTTCTCCTTAGTAATAGAACCCAAAAGAAATGAGGTAACTGCCTATGGCAAAAGAACAGCGCTCAACCAAATGGACTTTTCTCTTCTACGAGGAAAGCGCACCAGAGAACTACTTGAATATATTAGAGGAACTCCATATTCCGTTTATTCTTAGTCCTTGGCACGATAAGGACGTTAATAGACAGACGGGAGAGTTCAAGAAATCGCACAAACACGGTGCTTTCTTCTTTGATTCACTGAAAAGCTATTCACAAGTATCAAATATCATCAGTGACAAACTAAACGGTCCAGCACATGTGGAGGTAGTTATGTCTCCCACTGGTTTATTTGACTACTTTACCCATGCGGAAAATCCAGATAAGACTCCCTACAACATTGAGGATATTGAAGTCGGTTGCGGCTTTAATTTAGAAAAATTCTTGATGGAGATGAACTCCTCGGATTTTATACATGAAGTAGTTGATATTATCGAAGAGAACGACTTTACCGAATTTGAAGAATTGGTCTGGTATGCCCGAGCAAACAATACCAATTTATTAGGGCTTATCATTGAACGTACATATTTCTTCGCCAAATACCTAGATTCACGAAGATACAATCCTAATCGACTCCATAATTCAAACACAGAGGAGAAAGAGAATAATGAATAACGAAAAATTAGAACAAATTGAACAATTATTGCAAACACTTATCAAACTCATTCAAATCAAAGAACAGAACATACCACTAAAGATAATACAACAGCGAGAATTGCTAAAACAGCTAAATATCTCCCCAAA
Source organism: Streptococcus oralis ATCC 49296 (assembly GCF_000185265.1). Lineage (GTDB taxonomy): Bacteria > Bacillota > Bacilli > Lactobacillales > Streptococcaceae > Streptococcus > Streptococcus oralis_BC. Next base: position 364,822 of record NZ_GL622183.1, read on the forward strand.
CACACTAAAAACTTGGGAACAAAAAGGATTAAAAAGATTAGAACCTCCTATAGAGGGAACTCGAACCGTCTTCTATCTACTAGATGATATTATCAACTTTTTACAATCCTAATTCTGAAAATTTGTGCTAAAATAGTTTTATCTAAAAGAAAGAGTGGTAACTATTTTAGCCTACTTCAATATCCATGAAGAAAGGCAAATATGGAAACTGAAACAATTATTCATAATGGCAAAAAAGTCATTAAAAAAATCAAAAAAGATAAGTCCATCTCATACACTTTGAAGGGGACATTTCTGGGAAAAGATATCAAAACTGGTAAGCAAGTCACTACTACCATTACAGCCAAGACACTAAAACAGTTAGATAGAGCAATCATTCAAGCACGACTAGAATTTGAAAAAAATGGCTCAACACGAGAAAAAGTTATCGTCATTGATACACTGGAAGATTTAGCTGAAGAATGGTTTAAATCATATAAAACCTGGGTTAACTCGCATAATACTCTGAACAGAGTAAGAGGTTATCTTGATAATTATATTATCCCTAAATTTGGAGATTACAAACCAGATAAAATTGAATCTGCGGATATCCAGCTTTGGTTAAACGATTTGGCAAAGAAATCAAAAGAGTCCATTGAATCTGGTATAAAGCGTGCTGATAAAGGTAGTGCTAAAGATTTTGGTGCTGTTATCCATAAGTTGAAAGATATTTTTGACTATGGAATTACAAACTATGGACTAATCACTAATCCTGTTAGCACTGTTAAGATACCACCTAAGCCAAAATCAAATAAGCAACGCATCATGGTATTACATGATGATGGTCTTGTAATATGGCTTAATTATCTTGAAAGTTTAGATAACAATAGAGCCAATCGTAGATTTAAGTTAATTTGTAATACTCTATTAGCCTCCGCTTTGCGAATAAATGAATTACTTGCATTGACGATTGATGACCTAGATTTTGAAAATTCTTCTATTAACGTCAGTAAAACATTGATGTGGAAAACCGCAAATAAAAAAGATGGGACAAAAGGGGAAGTTATCTGTAAAGCTACACCAAAAACTGATGCAGGAAATCGCTCTGTCCCTGTCCCTCCCCCCATAATAGAAAAACTCAGAGATTTCCACCACGAAATGAACAAGTATCTTGAATTGCACAACAGACATAGAACAAAACTGATTTTCCCTACAATCTATGGGAACTATATGTGTGACAGAAACGAGAGAACAACTCTTAAGAAAAGGTTAGTAGGTCTTGGATTACCAAACTATGGTTTCCATTTATTCCGACATACTCATGCTTCAATGCTACTTAATGCTGGAACAAATTGGAAAGAACTCCAAGTCAGAATGGGACATAAATCCATTTCAACTACAATGGATACTTACGCTGAATTAGCACCACAACGAAAGTTAGAAGCTGTGGGGATTTATCTTGAAAAGATTGCTGAGCTAACGCAATAACTACTCTACCATTCACTCTACCTTTTATTATGTAGCATTCTAGAAACATTGATGTACCAACGTTTCTAACAGCTAAAATAGAAATTATTTAACTCTTACAGAAGTTAAATAGTGGGTCATTACGTTTCAGTAGAAACGAAAAAGCCTTGATTTAACGCGATTCTTGAATTTTTAAATTTCAATGTATTGCAATAAAAATCAACCGAATGACTACATTTTTGACTACATTTTTTGTGAAATAAATTAGATGTTCGGATATATAGAAAACGCTCTAGTCATATTGTCTAGAGCGTTTTTGTGTTGTTTAAGAAAATTAGATGTTGGTTTTAGATAACTACACATTTCAGATTTTTTTAAAACAAGATTTAATTGTTGATAACTGGAAAGGACTATTATGTTTACAAAAAATAAATTTCAATACTGTATTTACAATCATGAGAGATTAGAACTTCATGAGCTACAAAAGGAATATCAAAAGGATAAAGTTGGAACGAAACTTAAGTATGAAAACCAATTATTTTGTCCTGGTTGTTGCAAAGTGGACTTAGTGATAAACGAGAAAAAAGGGAAAATCTATCTATCGAGCCATCCTAAATCACCTCATAGTGATGGATGTGAATATGCTTTGGAATCTGCTTCGAAAATAGAACTAAAAGAATACTATGAGAAAATTGATGCAAACTTAGCTGAGCAACTCTTAAATCGTATTCTGGAAGAAAAGACCACTAGAGCAGCCCAGCCAGTTAACGCCAATTCTCCGCAAGATAATAACCAGGTTTCTGATATAAAATTTGTTTTAGAAAATAAAGGTGGTATTAGAAAATTTTTACCTCGTAGGTCCCTTCTCCTAAATGAATTAGAAGAATCTGCACACCTGACTATGTACTACGGAGAATGTAAGGTATTTATAGGCAAGACCGATAAAAAGTACTATCTACGAATGTTTCGAAACAATGATTATGCAAAGTATATTTGTAATTTAGTAATTCCTGAAAGAGTGTATAGATATTTGGAAGATGAATTAAGATTTATCCCACAATCAGAAGATTTAAGTTTTAAACATTCAAGAGCCAATGCAGTTCCTGTAAAGTTAGCCTTTGTTTCAACTATGAAGAAAAAACAAGAATATTATAATGGATACTTGAGTTTTTCAAAATTACTTATGGTCAAGCGTATTTAAATTATTTGTCGTATCAAGATTTAAAGTTTAAAAGATACCAAAATTCTATCGTAGTACCAAGTTTGTTGCGAGGAAAAGAAAAATTATGTAAAATTTAAATATAAGAATAACTAGGAGAAGAAATTATGGTATATGTTCATAGATTTTTAGGACAATGGTTAGACCAAAACCACTCTTCAGATAAAGCCTCGATTATCCGAAAAGCATTGACTATCGGTAGTGGAGTTGACGAATACTTAAAGCAAATAGAGGTGCGCAGACGGTTTACGTTGGCAGTAGAAAAGGGCAGATATTTTTATATGGTTCCTAAAGAAGTATCTATAGGAAATACAAGAGCAGATAGATATTATCGTCTAGAAATGAAAGACTATGAGAGTGTGGCTTATAATACTGTCTTTTATGGTAATGGTACTTCTATTGTTGTTAAGGCACTATTTGAAAGTAGAGGAGAGATAGTACGTATCTACGAGTATGAAACATTAGAAATGCTCATAGAGGATTTAAGAGAGGAAGTATCTATCACATTCAGTTGTATCTATAAGCCTTGCTATGTACTAGCAAGTGACTTTGAAGAGTTTAAACCTAGACTTGATTTAGGAAAACTCTATTGCCACTATGCACATTCGCCTCGCTATCGCAAACCAATTGCTGAAATAGAAATTTAAAGCTCCAATATTTAATGTACCGCACTCCGAAAGTTAGATTTCTTCTGTTTAACTTTTGGGGTGCATTTCAAAGTCTATGCCACGGTTTATTGCTAGAAAATCAGAAATTATGTAAAATAGAAATATATGAATAACAAGGAGCTAAATCAAAATGGTAGAAAACATTTATTTATTTTTAATTGACTATGCGAAATCACTATTGTTGCACCCAATCATAAATGGATTGGGGTTGCTATTCTATATTTTCTTGTGGCAGTTGATCGGTATCCCAGTTATTTCTGTTGTTAGAGATTTAACAGAACCATTAAAGGTTAAATTAAACATGAAGGTCAACTATTTTGTTTTGGTTTTCGGTTGCTTGACAGGTCTATTCTCTTCAATTTATTTCCTATCTGGCTTAGAGGGAGAGAATAATGTATATGACCGTGCCTTTAGATTGATTGGTATTTTTGGAACTGTCTTCGTATACTTTATCCCTGTAACTATTATCTTGGGTGCAGGTGTCATCATTCCTATATATTCTATTATAATGTGGATTGTTAATGGTATTATTAGTGTTTTACCTATTCTGGCTGGACTTGCAGTTATCATGCCTATCCTATTCTTTGGAGGGATATTCTCAATCGTAGGTGCCATAGTAGGGCGATTGTAAGAAGGTACGGATTGTAAGAGAAAAGAAAGGAAATAAAAGCTATGGACGACTATAACATTTTTGATCATTGGGACGGGGACAAGGAAACACCTAAAAGTAAATTTGAAGGACTTTCAAATGATGAGGTTATTGAAATTCTAAAGCAAGAACTCTTAGAAAAAGAGGAAGAGGAGAAAAGAGAGGAAGAAAGAAAAAAACAAGCGTTTATCAAAGCAAAGAAAGACAAGAAGTATAAAGAATATAGTGCCAAGGTGGAATTATTATTTAAGTGGATGATTGGATTTGCTTTATTTGCAGTTATATCTGCTGGATATTGGTATTATAAAGACTACTTCTTCTTAACACTGCAAGGGGGCATCTCGATTACAGGGCCGACCAAGGCACTTGGGAAAGCGATTGTTGAATTTATTCTTTCTATTGTACTGTGTTTTCTTTCCCCTGCTCTATTAGTTTGTTTTATTGTTGATTTAAAACAAGATGACGAGGAGAAATAATTGATGTTTAAACAAAAAAGTATATTTTTAATTGCAGCTGTCCTGGCTAGCTTAGTAGTTGTTGGAAGTGTTTCTGGAGTATTTTACCTTAAATATATGAAGGCAGAAAATGAAACTGCGCAACAAATAGCAGAGCAAACTACTCAACAAACAGAAACTACACAGGATACTGTGGAGCAAAATCAACAAGAAAAAGGAAAATTAAGAGAAGAAATTACAGAAGATGATAAGAGTTATAATAAAGCATTTAAATCGCTTGAAATGGCAGGACATAAGGTAGATCCTAGTATTGAAAAAGAGGTGAAAGATGCTTTTAAGGTTGTCATCAAGGAATGTAAGACTGCCAATATCTTAGAAATTGACTTTTCACACGAAAAACATCTTAAAATGGCAAAGCAAGATATGATTATGTCCTTTGCAGTTTCTTTTCAACAGAATGGTTATGATGTCGATGTCAACAATATAGAGGTTTACGAATCGAAATCAACAGATGTTGTTCAATTTATTGTTAAATCTACCAAGAAAGGGGAAGAAAGTATCTTCTGGACAGGTAACTATAATACACTCGCTCACCAAGTTAGTATCTCACACTACTATGGAGGGCATGTAGGAAAGGCTTTTGGATAAGAAACAACAAAAAGTCAATTGAGTCAATTCGGTTTGTATAGATTAGGAGAAATATATGTTATATGTTGTAGCAAGTGTCATTTTATTTTTTACTTTAATCGGCATTTATCAAAAAAAGTTTAAAGTTAAAGCATTAACAGTGCCGGTTATGCTTTATGTACTGGCGATTGTCTTTAATCTTATTTTTAAAGTGAATTAATTAGAAGTTGAAAATGGGAAAAAATAGATTAGGAAATAAATGGGGGAAATATGGAGAAGAGTGCTATTTTATCAACTGATAGAAAGTATAGATATGTTCTCACACGAATTTGGGATGAAACAAAACCAACAGTGCTATTTATTGGGTTAAATCCTTCGACAGCTGATGAGGAGACGGATGATCAGACTATTCGAAAATGTATAGGTTACGCCAAAAGATGGGGATATGGTAAATTAATCATGGTGAATCTCTTTGCTTTTAGAAGTACTGACCCATCTTTGCTTAAAAGAGTGGAAGATCCAGTTGGTGCCGACAATGACAGTTATATTCAGAAGTATATTTCTGAATCTGATTTGGTAATTGCATGTTGGGGAAATCAAACGAAGTTGCTGAATAGAGACAAGAATCTGATGGATATGGTTCCAAATCTTTTTTGCTTACAACGAAATAAAAATGGAACTCCTCATCACCCACTTTATTTATCTAAAGATATTACTCCTGTTCCTTATAATTAAATAATATTGAAAAAAATCTGCTAAGGACTTATTCCTAACAGTCTTTTTTAAAACTTTTATTAACTAACCACCAACAATCTATAAAAGAATAAAGAAAAGCATTGCATACTCCCAACAAATACTTGAAATTTGGGGAGCTATATACCAGTTTGTGCAAACAACAAGATGTGATACTGATGAAAATTTTTTAAGCAAAAAAAGGAATTCTCTATCTAGAGACTCCTTTTTAAAAATTTAAATCATATTTCCATAAGGGAGAGATTTTATATATTCCTCCATATAAATCCAATCAGGATTGTTATTGGCATCAACAGGCAACTTTATTTTAGTTTGTTATCTTGCTAGATTTAGATAGAGAAAAGTAGGTCTAAGCCTGCTCTATATCTAACTTGATTTTTTCAAAAACTATTAAATTTAAATAAGCTGAGAAAACATAAAGGGTAACAAAAAGTTGTCTTAATTTGATGAGTTCAGTAAGCAAGTAAATTGCACCTGTCAAAGGTGCTTTTTATTTTAAAAAACTTGTGGAAAAACTTTATCCCATATATCCACTAAACTTTTGCCATCAAAAACTTTAGCTTCCATAGCTTCATCAATCGTATTAAACTGCTGACCTTCATAATCATAACCAACTACACAAACGCTAGATAAGAAACAAGCACCTCGGCCATTATAATTAAATTCAAGGTCTGTATCTAAATATTTTTTAATTTCATCTTTTGTCATACAAGACCATCCCAACTAAAAATCTCAACGAACAAGATTCTTCCTTAAATTCTATTCCCACTACTAGCTTTCTATGATACTGACGATTTCATTCTCAAAATATTCTCTAAGAGTTCCATCAACATCCACAAGCAAGGAGTTCATCTCCTCTGCATTGTCAGAGGCGTCACAAAAGTCCTCTACAAATCCTCTAACTATCACGCCATTTTTAAGCGTGATAACTACATCTGTACGGTTAAATTCCCAGAGTTTCATTACAATCCTCCTGTCCTTAGTTCAAATTCTTTGCTTTGTAGTCAATGCCCTACCTTAATTATACCATGACTGGCTTTTACTTTTACAATAGCCTTGTATTTAAAAGTTTTTTAGGCTATAATTAAATTAACGAATAGAGGTTTTCCATCTCCCCTTGAAACAGAACTTTCTGCGGTAGGAGGTGGGACGCCTCTATTTGTTTTTTAAGTCAAAATGATGTAAAATTAATTCAAGAAAGAAGTGTGGTTTTCCCGCCTAAAAAAGCTTTATAGCTGTGGGAGAGTCATGCTTCTTTTTTGCCTCTCAAAAGAGAACGCAAAAAAAGCCGTCTCATTCTTTGAAGCAGCAATGAAATCAATCTAGCAAATATCTAAGCAAACCCAGAAATCAACCTTTTAAGACAAAGCAAAAAGCCCACTGTTGTAGGCTTTTCGTAAGATATTTCTTAAAATTAAAGCATTTTGTTGTAGAATTCAACGACAAGTGCTTCGTTGATTTCTGGGTTGATTTCGTCGCGTTCTGGCAAGCGAGTCAATGAACCTTCCAATTTTTCAGCGTCGAATGATACGAATGCTGGACGTCCAAGAGTAGCTTCTACTGCTTCAAGGATAGCTGGAACTTTCAATGATTTTTCACGAACTGAGATCACTTGACCTGGAGTTACGCGGTATGATGGGATATCAACGCGTTTTCCGTCAACAAGGATGTGACCGTGGTTTACGAATTGACGAGCTTGACGACGAGTAGTCGCAAGGCCAAGACGGTAAACAACGTTATCCAAACGACGTTCCAAAAGAAGCATGAAGTTGAAACCTAGGATTCCGCCTTTGATTTTTGTAGCTTGTACGAACAAATTACGGAATTGTTTTTCACCTACACCGTAAGTGAAACGAAGTTTTTGTTTTTCAGCCAACTGCAAACCGTATTCTGACAATTTAGAACGGTTGTTTGGTCCGTGTTGTCCTGGTACGTAGTTACGACGTGCCAATTCTTTACCTGTACCTGTAAGTGAAAGGCCAAGGCGACGAGCTTGTTTCCAAGATGGTCCTGTATAACGTGACATGTGTATGTCCTCCTGATATAAATAATATTTCGGTGGAAATAGTCACTTAGAAAGCCCTGATTCGTGCAGATGCCCTTCGCCTAAACAGCCAAGGTTACTTGTCATAAGACACCTGTTGACGAGCTTCATGCTTTCCTGCTGCTATTTCACACAAAGGCTATTGTACCATGAAAAGCTAGATTTGTAAAGGGATTTATCAGTTGAACTAAATTATTTTAATATTACAGTGTCAACAAACAGCACTCCCTCTATCTTTCTAAGTGGTTTTTTAGAATGAAAATAGAGTGAGGAACATCTGAAAAGACTTGACTTAAAAATTCTAGATGTTGCTTGTCTTCACTATCCAAAGATACAGTATGTTTTACATTTACAGTGCCATCATTATTCTCAATAATTTGATGACCAAAAAGAATATCACCGAATGGAGTTGCCGTTTTATCCCAAAATTCTTCAAGAGGTTTTACAAGTGTAAGCTGATATTCCATAGGGGGCATTCCTTCGAGTTCCATAGTTCCGTATGAACCCGTTTCAAATCCACCTTTTAATGTAATATTTTTTAAATCTTCTTCCCAATCATACCACTTTTCAATATTTTCATAATAGGCCCATACAGCCTCTTTTGTTGCTCTTATGTTTAAACTAAAACTAAATTCCATTATGATACTCCTTTTAATGTAAGTGTACTTATTATAAAATAACTTATAATGTTTGTCAAATGATTTTTCATCATAGCATTAGCATTTCTTCTAAATGGGCTACCTGCTTTGGTTCTGCTTTTCATACTGATAAAATGGGATAAGAACGATGTCTTGGTCGTATGGCTTGATATTCGCTCTCTTATTTAGCCATTTAGGCAATAGTGCAATTCCTTTCCCGTTTTCAACTAAGCTGATAATGTTCTCAAAAGAATCAATTTCTACAACTGATTTTAAATGAGTAAACTTCATTAAGCTTTGTTTTCTAAAAGGGCAATTTTTATCTTTATTAACGAATATAGGCATTTCCTCAGTAGCCTTTATATTGCTCGAACAAGCATAAACTGACTCGATATGCCCGATAATCTCATCATAATGCTTTAAATTTTCAATTTTTTGAAAGCAAAAAATTTTATCAAAGTCTTCCTGATGAGCAATGATTGGTATATCCGAAGTTTTTTGGATATTGATCTCACTTTTATTCAAATCAATTGTTTGTGAATTATTAATATCGTGATTAAATAACAATTCTGAAATTAAGATGGATATTTTCGAGGTTTCGCATTTCTTTTTTAATTTCTCTAAATTGTTAGAAGTTTCCTTACAAAATTGATAAAATAAGTCTCCACTTTCTGTCGGGACTAAACCATTATATTTTCTGTAAAATAATTTCGTATCTAATTCAGTTTCAAGCATTTTCAATCTAGCGCTGAGATTAGATTGTGCATATTGTAATATCTTTGAACTTTTGTTTATTGATCTTGTCTCATAGATCGTCACAAAAATGCTCATATCATTAAAATTCATTTAAAACACCTTATCACTTTTTGTGATAATTATATCATTTTTAAGTATTATTCAACATGATATAAATCATTTATACTGTGAATAGTTAATTAGAAAAGAGGTACCGCAATGCAAGCAATGCAATATACTATAAAATTACCAGCAGATTATGATATGGATATCATTAGACAACGTGTCCGAAATACAGGTCATTTGATGGATGGATTCGACGATTTGTTTTTCAAAGTTTATTTAATCTCTGAAAAATCTGAAGGCCAATTATTTAACAGTTACTGTCCGCTATATATTTGGAAAAATACCAACGGAATGACAAAATTCATATTTGATGGTTACTTTGATCATATTTTAAATTCGTTTGGCTGGCAAAATATTGAAATCGGAATAACTTCATCAGTCGAAATATCTGATCATTTTGACTCAAGTAAATATGCTACATTAGAAGTCATTGATATAGAAGAATCTGAAAGTTTAAAATCCTTTACCATTCACGAGCAAATGCAAAACAACGAAAGTGGCAAAGCCGTTATTTTCAATCCTGATAAATGGAAAAAATGTATCTTTACTTTTTATACCAATAAACCCGACACACAACTACCAACATTTGAAATTTTGCACATTTCACAATAAGCGCTTATGATAAGTTATAGGGAAACGCCTGAGTAAACACTTCTTCAGTATTTTGCACACTATGATAGTATACTTGCTCTTCCCAAAATTGTATGACCTTTACTGTCATCGGCTAAATGAAAAAATCGTTACGACATGTAACGATTTTTTGGCTATGCTATTAACTCAATTCGGCGATAATAACCTTGAGCTGGTCTTTGGTGTAAACACCAGCCCCGTATAAATCTGACACCCCCCTAGTGTCAGATTTGAAATCACCTGATTTATCAACCATTCTAGCAACTGTGTCATCTTGTAAGAGACCAAGGTAAATTCGATTAGCTAGATTTCCTGATTTACTTGTAGATTGTTGAACCTCATGAATTAATCCATACTCTGTGAGTTGCTTCTTAATTCTTAATAGAGTAGATTTTGAACAGTTAAGGATCTTCATCAAATTAGAGTTAGAATATACCAAATAGATATTTCCATCTTCATCAATCCAATTATTCTTGAAAGAAAGATCTAGTCTATCTTTAAGCATAGCATAAGCGGCTTTTGCATCTAACCTCATATCTTCATAAATAGGATTTTCAAGCAAAACCTTTGGTAAGGCATAAAAGCGATCAGATATCTGATAATGGCTGGCACTAATAAACTGAATTTGTCTCATCAATTACACCTCTTTCAGTCTAAAGTCACCGTTCACGTTAAATCCTATCAATCCAAAGGCCTCAAGTTCTTCTATACTTGCTATTATTTCTTTTCGTGTTGAACCTGTTTCCTTCATCAAAAACTGGATTATCATCTCTCTTGAAATTCTCTCCTTACTTTTTCGTCTCATAATTTTACCTCCCAAAACACAAAAAAGAGCTAACGGAATTTTCCGTTAACTCAATATTTTCTATTTACCTCAAAACATTAGACACTTACTACGCCTTTATTTCAAATTGAGGCTGAATGTAAACTTGCTTCCTAAGCCATATTGGCTTTCTGCTGTGATTTCGCCACCAAGCTGATGGGCTAATTCTCGTGCGATCGCAAGACCTAAGCCATGTCCACCTGTCTTCATATTACGCGAAGTTTCTACACGATAAAGTCGTTTAAAGATCTTTTCCAAATCTTCAGGAAGGATCCCCTGACCCTCGTCTTTCACACTGATTGTCAGCTCTTGTTCTGTTAATTGGGCAAGAACCTCGATTCTGGTTCCTGGTTCTGAATATTTAAAGGCATTGTTTAACAAATTGACCAGAATGCGAGAAAGTTTGTCAGAATGGCTCTTGATTTTCGCCGACTCAGGTAACACTTGAATGTAAACATCTCGCTCCTCTTGTTCAATCTGGAGTTGAAATTCACTCATTGACTCAATCAGCAACTGATCTAAAAAGACCTCTTCGACTTCTTCATCAGCAGTATCTTGAGGTTGTGTGTTAAGAGTCAAAACATCCAATTCCTCCACTAGCTTGTTTAGACGCTCAGTTTGCCGACCAATCGTGGTTAAGTAGTGAAGCCGCTCCTCTTCCTTGATCACTCCATCTAGAATTCCCTCCACAGTAACCTGAATGGAGGTAATGGGAGTTTTAATATCGTGAGAGAGCTGCGCAATCATCATTCTCTTTTCTTGCTCGCTCTCATCAAGTGATTGAAAGGTGGCTTGCAAATTGTGGGACATGTCATTAAAAGCCTGGCCCAGCTCTTGAAATTCTAATGGTCCCTTGGTTTCAATTTCTGTGCTGAAATCCTTGCTTGCTATATCCTGAGCTTGTTTTTTCAAATGTTTCAGAGAAGAGAACACAGGCGACAAAAGAAAGATGCTCACTGCAGCGCCAATGAAACTAGCAATCAAGGTCATTCCAACTAGAAAGTAAACTTCACTTTTCTCGATCAACATCCGTTGGACTGCCCAGAAAACGACCAAAATCGTTAGTAGAGTCGACACTAGATACCCCACTAAAATATAGTTTTTTAATTTCATTTTCTACCTCTTGGTCTTTCCATCTTATAGCCCAAACCCCAGACAGTTTTGATAGCGGGAGCATTTGAATTCGTATACTTGGTCAACTCTTGCCTCAAAGCATGGATATGAACATTGAGTGTATTGGTATCATCCACATAGTCCTCTTGCCATACCTTCTCGTAAAGTTCCGTCTTTGAAAAGACTCTCTCGGGATTGCTGGCCAATATCCATAGAAGTTCAAAGGATTTTACTGTCAATTCCAAAGGTTGCTCCCCAATGCGAACCTCATGAGTCACATGGTTGATTACCAAGTCTCCAAACTCGATCTGTTCTGTCTCTCTTCCACGGCTAAGGCGACGCAAGATATTATTCACTCTTAAAACTAATTCGCGTGGGCTAAAGGGTTTGACTATAAAATCATCTGCCCCCAAACTTAACCCATAAATCTTATCCTGTTCGCTTGTCTTAGCAGTTGTAAAGAGGAAGGGTTGATCCGGAGCGATATACTGAACTTCACTGATAAAATCATAACCATCCATATTGGGCATCATGATATCTGTGATAATGAGGTCGATAGATTTTTTTCTGAAAAGTTCTAATCCCTCCTTACCATCATGGGCGACCAAAACATCGTAACCTGCCTGTATAAGATAGCGGTTTTGAATATCTAGAATATCTATCTCATCATCAACCAGCAAAATTGTCTTTTTCATCTGACACTCCTTCGATAAAAACAGTGTTATACTTGCTTTAGTATAACACTATTTTCTCTAATGTTTAAGTGATTTGAATCTTAATCTTCTCGTTTGGTTGTCAAACCCAAAAGTCCAACAAGCCCTGCCAAGGCTAGACCAAAGATACCAAGGCCAGCTGTAGCTGTTTGAGCTTCCCCAGTATTTGGTAGCATCGCTTTATCATCTTTTTTCATCATATTAGCCATTTGGCTAGAAGCTGGTTGATCGACCTTCATATCTGACATATGGTGATTTGTACCCATCATACCCTCAGTCGTACCTGTAGAGCCTGTTTCAGAAGGCTTCGTATTCATCTGACCTTGTTGAGATGGTATTGTCGCCATTTCTTTTCCACGAAGTCGAATCGTTACTTGACGAGTAGCAATCAGATTGGTCAAATCAGGTTTGCCGTCTTTAGCTCCATAGACTTTAACAGTAGCTAGATATGTATGGGTTCCGTTAGCTCGAAGTTGATCCAGCAAGGCCTGACCATCTTTGCCAACCGTATTGCCATTCAAATCCACTTCGTAGAAATATTGGCCTTTAGCCAAGCCTTCAAGTGGCAATAGGGCTGGATTTTTAGCTGTTCCGTTGTCGGACCATGGAGCTTTGTCTGAAGCTTTTAACAAGAGGCGAGTCAACATACCATCTCCACCAAAAGCTTCGTATGGAATAACTTGGTTGACACCGGCCAAGAATGGACCTGGAACATTTGCTTTTTCAAGGTAGCTAGCTGGAACATCAATCATGTCTTTGACATTGTTAACAACAGACTCTTTGACCTGATTTGGTGTGGTCAAACCATTCAAGTTGACATCCAAATCTTTAGTCGCTACCAGATTAGTTAAGTCAGGTTTGCCATCTTTCGCACCGTACACTTTGATGGTAGCTTTATAGCTATGTGTGCCGTTTTGTTTCAACAAGTCAAGCAGCTCTTTATCAGATTTACCTTGGGTGCCGGCCAAGTCTACTTCGTAGAAATATTGGCCTTTGCCCAATTTCTCTACTGGTGGGAGAGCGGGATTTTTAGCTGTTCCGTTGTCTGACCATGGAGCCTTATCGGATGCTTTCAAGATAAGGCGAGTCAACATGCCGTCACCAGCGAAGAATTCATATGGAATGACTTGATTGACACCAGCTGTGAATGGACCAGGGAAGTTAGCCTTGTCCAAGTAAGTGGCTGGGACATCTACTGTATCTTTGGTATTGTCAGCCACACCTTTTTGCACTTCAGCTGGGGTGGTCAAACCATTCAAATTAACAGTCAAATCTTTAGTTGCTACGAGATTAGTTAAGTCAGGCTTGCCGTCTTTTGCACCGTACACCTTGATCGTAGCTTTATAGCTTTGTGTACCATTTTGTTTCAAAAGGTCAAGCAACTCTTTATCTGATTTTCCTTGGGTGCCTGCTAAATCCACTTCGTAGAAGTAAAGGCCTTTGCCCAATTTCTCTACCGGTGGGAGAGCGGGATTTTTAGCTGAACCATTGTCTGACCATGGAGCCTTATCGGATGCTTTCAAGATAAGACGAGTCAACATGCCATCTCCAGCGAAGAATTCATATGGAATGACTTGATTGACACCAGCTGTGAATGGTCCTGGGAAATTAGCTTTATCCAAGTAAGAAGCCGGAACATCTACTGTATCTTTGGTGTTGTCGGCCACACCTTTTTGGACTTCAGCTGGGGTGGTCAAACCATTCAAATTAACAGTCAAATCTTTAGTCGCTACGAGGTTAGTTAAGTCAGGCTTGCCGTCTTTCGCACCGTACACCTTGATAGTAGCTTTATAGCTTTGTGTACCATTTTGTTTCAAAAGGTCAAGCAGCTCTTTATCTGATTTTCCTTGAGTGCCAGCCAAATCCACTTCATAGAAGTAAAGGCCTTTGCCCAATTTCTCTACTGGTGGGAGAGCGGGATTTTTAGCTGTTCCGTTGTCTGACCATGGAGCCTTATCGGATGCTTTCAAGATAAGACGAGTCAGCATGCCGTCACCAGCGAAGAATTCGTATGGAATGACTTGGTTGACACCAGCTGTGAAGGGTCCTGGGAAATTAGCTTTATCCAAGTAAGAAGCTGGGACATCTACTGTATCTTTGGTATTGTCAGCCACACCTTTTTGCACTTCAGCTGGGGTGGTCGCTGGTTGCGCTTCACTGGCTTCACGGTCTTGTCCAGAAACTGTAGACGCAGGACTTTCCACAGGTTTAACTGCATCTTCTGTTTGTTTCTTAGAGTCAGGTTGTGCTTGTACTTCTTCTTTTGGCGCTACTTCCGGCTCTTTAGCAGTTGCGTCCGCTTTTTCTGAAGAGCCTGTCGTATCCACATTTGCTTTAGGTGTTGGAATAGACTGTTCTGAAGGAAGAGCTACATCGACTGCTTTTTTGAGAACCTCTGCTGGTAAGTCGTTCTTTTCACTCACCGAAGCAGCGTCTGGCACGACTTGGGCAGGGGTCGGATTGACGACATCAGCACGTGCAGAACTTGGTTGACCAACTAGGACAAAGAAGCCACTAGCTACAACAACTGAAGCAACACCGACACTGAGACGGCGAATAGACCAACGAGTATATCTCTGATTTGGATTGAATTTCATAGGATTCTCCTTAGAGTTTTCTTTTTTTGATGACTCTAGTATAATCTCCTAAAATTAAAAAGGATTAAGAAAAAGTTAAAATTTTTCTTAAATCCCTCTTATAAAATACTTATATTGACTCGTTAATTATTGGGATAGAGAGTATCCTTCCTCTCCTACTCACTCAGTTCAGCTAGGGTGTCCAAATGTTGGTTATTAATGACGGCCATGATGTAGGCATCTGCCTGCAAGAGGTCATTGGGTCCGAATTGGACATCCAGAGGAGCATTTTCGTAGGAACGAAAGCCAAGTACGTTGAGGTTGTATCGCCCACGTAAATCTAACTGACTGAGGCTTTTACCTACCCATGATTGGGGGATTTTCATCTCGACAATCGATACATTCTTATCCAGCTGAAAGACATCCACGCTGTTATGAAAGAGGATTGTCTGCGCCAAAGAGCGCCCCATTTCAAACTCTGGTGAGATGACTGCGTCCGCACC
Source organism: Streptococcus oralis ATCC 49296 (assembly GCF_000185265.1). Lineage (GTDB taxonomy): Bacteria > Bacillota > Bacilli > Lactobacillales > Streptococcaceae > Streptococcus > Streptococcus oralis_BC. Next base: position 380,540 of record NZ_GL622183.1, read on the forward strand.
GATTTTTTCTAAAACTTTTTTTGCTGTATGACTTTTGACCTTGGCAATGACGGTCGGTACTCCTAGACTCTTGCAGTGCATAACCGCAAGAACACTGGACTCTAGATTTTCACCCGTTGCGACAACTACGGTATCACAGGTGTCAATCCCAGCCGATAGAAGAAGTTCTTCATCCGTAATATCTCCAACTACTCCACGCGCCAGCACAGGTTCAAATTGATTAATGCGCTCCTCGTGGTCATCAATAGCGATGATATTCATGTTATGCTTGGCTAGGGCAGCCAAAACACTGCTCCCAAAAATTCCCAAGCCTAAAATTCCAATTGTCCGATCTGACATCGTTCTTCCTTTCTTATCCGATAGTGATATCTGCTTTCATATAGTGAATCGTATCTTTCTTGTCTGGCTGGTATTCCGCTACACTGACCAGTAATGTCAAGGGACCAATACGGCCAATAAACATCAACAACATAACGATGCTGAGGGCTATCTTGCCTAGCTCTGGTGTTAAATTTGCCGTCACCCCAACTGTCGCAAGCGCTGAAATAGTCTCAAACATGAGGTAGATAAAGCGCGGATTTCCTTCTGCTGTTATCCCTAGTAGGATCAAGCCCAGCAAGAAGGTCAGCAAGAAGATAATAAAGACACTGAAAGATTTTTGCACGGTTCGGGGTTCAATGGTCCTCCGAGCAACATTGGCATGAGGCAAGCCCAATAGTTCGCTACGAGCAAAGACCAACAAGACAAAGAAGGTCGTAATCTTGAGCCCCCCTGCTGTCCCTCCAGGCGCCCCTCCTAGAAACATCTGTAGGATATAGATGAACAAGGTCACCGGTCGAGCCTGGGTGTAGTCAATAGAGGCAAAACCTGCCGTTCTCATGCTGACGGTCTGGAAGAAACTAACCAGCAGTTTCTCTGGAGCGCTGAGATTTCCAATCGTTCCAGGATTGTTCCACTCGATTAAGAGAGTCGATACGGTTCCAAAGAGCAAAATTCCCGCCGTTAAAAGGAGAACCAACTTGGTATGGAAACGTAGGCGGCGTTTTTTCTTTTTCCCAAACTGGGTCGCTAGGTCAAACCAGACCATAAATCCTAGCCCACCCGTGATAATCAATCCTGCAATCACTAGATTGATCAAGGGGTCCGTTTGAAAAGCTACCAAACTCGTACTTCCAAAATTATCAAATCCAGCATTACAGAAGGCTGAAACAGCCAAAAAGATAGAAGTTAACACCCCTCGTCCCCAGCCAAATTCAGGAATAAAGCGAAAACTCAGGAGAAAGGCACCAATCCCTTCCACCAAAAAAGTCGTCAAAAAGATCGAGCGAATAAAGTCCTTTAAGGACTGAGTTTCTCCATAACTGAAACTTTCTTGAATGGTCTCACGGCCACGAAGACTGAGCTTTTGCTTGCCTTGGATATAAAAGATTCCGATAAAGGTCATGAGCCCCAAACCACCAATCTGGATTAAGAGCATACAGATCAACTGGCCCCATATATTATAAGTAGAGGCCACTGGCAGGGTGAAGAGCCCTGTAACACAGACCATGGATACCGTTGTAAAGAGATGATCAAAGTAGGTCGCTTGTGACGTTGTTGCTTGCACAAAGGGAAGGCTTAAAAGGAGCGAGCCCAAGAAGATAACTAAGGCAAAACTTAAAAAGATGCGACGGGCTGGTGATAACCGAGACAGCGTCGTCTTGATTTTTTCCAAAAAAGATTTGAATAACATAGCTACATTTTACCATAAAAACAGTCAGAACACTCACATGTGGTGCACAATGTCAAGACAGAGTTCGAGTGCCTTGTCAAAAGCTTCTGAGCCCCAGTCACGACTGTCGTAGTTGTCCAGATCTGCCAAGGAATCTGCAGTAAAGAGCAGTTCTCCCCAGGCAACTCCACGTAGCTGAGCTACTGCCGCAAGAGCCGAACACTCCATCTCCACAACAGCACAGCCTTCTTCCTTACGATAGGCTACCTTTTCAGCCGTCTCTCGGTAAAAACCATCTGTCGTCCAGGTCATGACCTCCTCGTAAGGAATGCCTCTTTGCTCCAAGACTTGCTCAATGGCAGAGACAGCCTCAAGCTGCATCTCCATATAACGAGAAGGCGCTACATAATGGTAGCTGGTCCCCTCATCTCGCAAAGCGCGAACAGGGACGAGAAAGGCATTCTCCTCTATATCGGCTAGGACACCACAGGTTCCAGTGGAAATGATTTGCTCCACACCATAGCCAATCAACCAATCCATAAACTGGGCCGCTGGGGCCGAACCCACGGGCGCCTGAGCCAGACAGATCTCCTCGCCCTTGTAGTTGAGAACGTAGACTGGATAAGTCTTGGTGGCCGAAACGAACTCACCAACACAATCCGCCCCTACTTCCTTAGCGTAGCGGTCAATCTCTTCCTCCAAAAATGCATAGATGCACTTCTTTGGCAACTTTAAGTCCAATCCCTCATGTGTTGGCATAAGGACCGCCTGGGGATTGTCATCAAACTCTAAAATGGGAATTGCATGTTTCTGAATCATAACCCACCTCCTCTAATTTTGTACTATTGTATCAAAAGCTGACGGAGTGTCAAGGAGTTGTCTTTATCAATCCAGAAATCTCCTCTTCCATACACTTGAGAAATCGTTGCACCGCTGGAGAAGTCGGTTTCTGTTTTGGCAAAGTGATTGAGGACTTATAAAAACATATCAAATCCAATAACAAAAAGACATGAATCTGAAATAAGCAGAACATGTCTTTTTTAGCTTGTTTGAAAGTTAAGTAAATAAACCTTAGTTCTTCTACAACTCCCTTATTTCCACAAACCACCTAAAATCTGTTTTTCTAATAAGTCTAAGTCTTCCTCTTTTATTTCTCCATTATCGCTAACGATATAAAGCTGAGCGAAGTAAGCCAACAATGGACCAACACAAATACGAACCATTTGAGGAATCGTTATCTCTGGATTTACACGTGGATCTGCCAGCAATTCCTTATGAAGCACTCGAAGTTTATCTTGAATAGCATTCCAGATAAAAATCTGTTCATTTTTTAGTTTTTTATTTGAAAAACTCTCCTGCAGAATGATTTTCATCAAAGCACGATTTTTTTTGAGATAGCTCATACGATCATGGACGAGATAACGAACCCTCTCTTCTGTCGTTTCAAAAGCTAAGAGTTCCTCAAAAAAACTACCGAAAATGCCTGGGACTACAGGATGTAAAATAGCCGTCAGTAGATCATCCTTCGTCTTAAAATACTTAAACAAAGTTGCCTGGCTTAGTCCAGCACGCTCAGCTATGTGAAGAGTTGAGGTCCCATGGTAACTCCTGGTTGATATGAGATCCACTGCTGCTTGCATGATTTTTTTCTTTCCTTGAGGGTAATTCGCTTCTTCTAAGTAATCTTCAAACGATTCAAAAACAGTCTTATCCATCTAATCTTCACACCTTTTTAGCATTATTTATGTTGATTTCTAAACTTTACGATAACGACGCAATCCAACAATATTAAGAATTGTTAAAATGATCAAGAAAATCATTAAAACACCAAGATTTGACAAAATATCACCAAGATTGTGTCCGTAAAGAATAATCTGGCTTATTGCATCACCAGAATAGGTTAATGGCAAAAATTTCCCCACAGTTAGAGCCCACTCTCCCATGGATGACAATGGAATAATTCCTGAGAAAAAAAGTTGGGGCATAATCACGAGAGGAATAAATTGCATCATTTGGAATTCTGATTTTGCTAGAGTAGACAAGAGAATTCCAAAAGCTAGTGCTACAAGAGCCAGTACCACATTAACTATTATAACATTTAAAATACTTCCTACAACTTCTACATCTAGTAGCCAAATTGCTGCTAAAACGACAACTGCCGTTTGAAAAATCGCAATAATACCGTAAGACAACATATAGCCATAGACGATTTCAGATCGTTTCACTGGTGTTGCTAACAAACGTTCTAGTGTTCCACTGGTGCGCTCTTTCAAAAGCGCCATACCTGAAATCAAAAAGACAAAGAAGAAAACTACAAAACCTATCAAAACCGGAATCATACTGGTAAAGAAGCTTGTATTTTCATCTCCATACTGGTAAGACTCCTTGATTTCTGGTGTTTTTGCGTCCGAGTCCAATTGTGGAAGAGCTTGTTTAACACGAGATACTAACTGATCGGTGCCTTCACTGGCGATACTCGTTCGTAACACTTGTCGTGTCATAGTTGTTTTAGAAGCATCCGTATTTGCGTAGTCGACCTGATACTCACCATCTTTATACGATATGACTGCATCTACTTTCTCGTCAGCTAGAGCTTTTTTAGCCTGATCTAAGTCTTGATAAGTCTCGACGTCCACATGATCGAGCTCATCCATTTTCGTTACCAAACCAGTTGGTAGATCTTGTGTTGCTAACTTGACATTCACGGTTGTACTAGCTGAAAACATGAGGTTCATCAACCACATGATAAAAACAGGTGCTATAAACATCAGGGCTAGAGTTCGTTTGTCACGAAGTAATTCTTTGATGACTTTTTTTGCAATCGCTATTGTTCTCATTTTACTCACCTTCTGCTTTTAAAAATACTTCTTCAATACTTGAAGCTTGATAACTTTCTTTTAAGTGTTGCGGTGTATCAAAAGCAATGATTTTTCCGTCTAATAATAAGCCGACCTTATCCGTCAACTCTGCTTCATCCATAACATGGGTAGTAACTAATATCCCAACCCCATTGTCTCTAAGCGCGAATAATTCTTTCCAGATTTTCTTTCGAAGAGAAGGGTCAATTCCAACTGTCGGTTCGTCCAAAATCAAGAGTTGAGGATTTCCTAAAAGCGCGATAGCCAGTGACAAACGCCGTTTCATTCCTCCAGAATAACCAGATACCGCCTTGTTTAAGTAGTCTGTCAGATCTACTACTTGAGCTATATAAGCAATTTCCGCCTTTAGGTCTTTTTTAGAAAGCCCCTTTAGCTGACCAAAAAATTCCAGATTTTCTTGGCCTGACAAGGTCTCGTATAAAGCATCTGATTGGGCCATATAGCCAATATCTCCTAAAATATGGCGATTGGGCATAGTATGACCCAATACCAAAGCAACCCCTCCGTCAGCTTTTTCCATCCCTAACATGGTCTTAATCATAGTTGATTTACCAGCACCAGACGGACCAATTAAACCTATAATTTCTCCCGGCTGCAATTCAAAGCTGATATGATTCAAAACCATTTGACGACCAAAAGACTTATCTAAATCTTGTAAATGTAGTAATGTTTTCATTTACTTCCTCCTTGGTGAGTGATTGCTCACTTACTAAATATAAACCTATTATAGTGAGTGCTTACTCACTTGTCAAGAGAAAAATCTGAATTCTTTAAAAAATAAAGCACCAGACATTATTATCTGATGCTTATAATGGATAGCTATTGCTTTTAGAGCTGTTTCTAAATCTCTTCTCGATACTCCGAAATGGTCTTTCCTGTCCACTTTTTAAAGGCCTATTCTTCCTCTACTCTTCTCAGCCAATCCAACCATCGTCATTGCTATCGCAACTCTAATGACCTTGGCGATGGAAATTCATTTTACTCATTTTTATATGAAACAGACTAAGAAATTTTCAAGACCTAATTGGGAGTTGTTTTAGCTACAATCCATCTCTCAAACACAAAAACTCTCCCTTCTCTTTCGAGAAAGGAGATTCTTTTTTATCCTTGTCCGCCAGGGGCTGGACCACCACCTTGAGGGCCTCCATTTGGTCCTCCGCCTCCAGGCATAGAGTTGACGATTTCCGTTTGTTTTTCGCCGTTGAGATAGATATCTCCACCTGTGTAGGTCGCAGTTCCATCAAAGTCAAAACCTGTTTGACCAGTCATTTTAATGGTTCCGCCTGTAACTGTGATATTACCGTTCGAGTCGATTGGATCTGTGTCTCCTTGGCCGACTTCTACTGTCAGGCTCCCACCGTTCATGGTGAAGAAGATTTCACTCTGTTGGGCGTTTTTATTAGCTGCGTTGACTCCATCATCTGTCGAATAGATGCTAATGTCCCCACCGTTGATAGTGATGGACTTACCTTCAAGTCCTTCTGTCGAATTCTTGACGGTGTAGGTACCACTATCGATAACCAGGTCTCCAGAAGCGTGGATGCCATCATCTCCTGCTGTGACGGTGATGTTGTTGTTGGATAGGTACATGGTCCCGACTGAAGTATCCTCATCATTATCAACTTTGACACCATCTTCCTTGACATCGATGGTCATGGTCGTACCAGTGATGTTGAGTTCATCATTGACATTAAAGGCATCGCCAACTGCTGTGATGTTATAGGTGCCACCCGTGATGTGGAGAGTGTCATTAGCCTTGATCCCGTTGTTCTTCTTGCCATCTACATTGAGAGTTCCTTTCCCGTTGATGGTCAAATCCACCTTAGAAAAGAGAGCTGCGTCTGCTTTTTCGTCGCTGTTAGAGCTTGAGTCAGAGAGACTGTTGGTGGTTCCCTCTGCTAGAGTCAAGTAGACATGGCCAGCTGATGTCGCAGATATCGCTGCATTAGTATTGGTCATAGTCGCACCTTTTAAGACTAGGTGAACATCTGCCGACTTATCTGCCTCGACCTTGATCTGCACTCCGTCAGACTGACCTGAAATCACATAGGTTCCAGAGTTTGTGATGGTCACTGTTGATTCAGAGACTGTCACCCCATCTCCAGAGACGTTTGCAGATGAGCCAGATAACTCAATCTTAGAAGCTGTGCTTTCATCATAAGAAGTATCATAGTCCTTCTCTGTAAAATAGGATGATTGGTTTGTCTTTGTTGCAGTTGTTGTGGCACTATTTGTCGTTGCATTGGTATTGGATGTAGTTGTTGACTGGGCACATGCTGCCATCAGCACCATTGCCGTTAAACTCGTTACGAGTAGGGGCCATTTTTTTGATTTCATGCCTTTTTCCTCTCCTTCGTATGATATAGCTAGACAGTCTACAGAAGATTTCTGAAACAAAACTAAAACTTTTCTGAAAGTTTCCTTAAATTCAGTTTCAGTTAAGTTTCGCTTAATAAAACTTTTAGAAATGTCCTCTAGACTTGTTCCAAGCAAGTTTACCTTGTTTAATCTATGATTTATCTAAAGGAGAAATTGCTTATGAAACCCCTAGAAACAAGCTTTGAACGGATCGAAACCAAGTATATGGTTTCTAAAACAGACTTACAGGATTTAATAGAAGATTTGAAAGACTACCTCGTCGAGGACGACTATCCGACTTCGACCATTTCCAATATCTACTTTGATACAGAAGATTTTCATCTCATCCAAGACTCCTTGCAAGGTCAGCATAAGAAAGAAAAAATCCGTATGCGGACCTATCTTGCGCAGCCAAGTACTAACAGCCCCGCCTTTCTAGAAATCAAGTCAAAAGACGAAGCCGGTATCGGTCACAAGCACCGCGTCCTAGCCCAGTCAGATACCATCACCCAGCTCATCACCAAAGGTTGGGGAGCAGACCTGATCAAAGATAGCTTTCTGGTAGCAGAGGTGCAAAAGATCCGTCAACGCTACAGTGAGGCTCTCAAACCTCGTATCTATATTTCTTATGATCGTTTTTCACTAAAAGAAAAAAAGAAAATCCCAGGATTTCCCTACCAGAAAATTCGTGTCACTCTTGACCAAAACCTGACCTATCGAGATGAAAATGTCAGCCTATTTGCAGACAAGGAAGGCCTGCCTCTCTTAGAAGACGACCTGATCATCATGGAAATCAAGGCGCCTGGTGACAAACCGCAATGGCTACAGGATATCCTTGATAAATATGGGCTGGTAGAGCAAAAATTCTCAAAATACTCCTGCGCCTACCATAAATCACAAGGACTAGCCTATGCCCCACAACCTATCGGAGAAAGTGTAGGTAACGCTTATGTCTAATCTTTTTAACTCTATTTTCAACGACGCAACCGCCACTGCAGACCCCCTCCAACTCCTACTCGCCCTTGTCGTCAGTCTTTTTCTAGGACTAGCACTCAGCTGGGCCTACAAGCAACGGACTCTTTACACACGGGAATTTGTCATCAGTTTGACCCTTTTACCTTGTTTGATGACGCTGGTCATCTTCCTCGTCAATGGCAGTCTCGGAACGTCGATTGCAGTAGCAGGGACCTTTAGTCTCATTCGTTTCCGTTCTGCCACGAGTGGCTCTCGAGAGCTAATCGCTATCTTTCTAGCCATGATCATCGGTCTGGCGGCAGGGACAGGATACCTTCTCTTAGCCGTTCTCTTCACGGGCTTTATCCTAGGTATTTGGCTCCTTTTGGAAAAACAACAAAGCAAGAGCAATCACCAACGTCGTAGACTCTTGACCATCACCCTTCCCAATAAAGAAGACCGCCTAGATACTATCCAGGTTGCGCTGGATCAATTTTGCACCGAGTCTGACCTCATCTCAGTAGATACCAGCAATGCTGGTGAATCCTTGCAAACCGTCTACGAAGTCGATCTCAATCCTCAAGTAGATGATTTCCAACTGACAAGCTACCTGACAAGCAAGATTTCTCAGTGCGATGTTTCCTTGACCAAGAAAGCCAAAAAGAAGAAAAATCTATAAGACTAAAGCTCATAAAAAGAACAGCCCAAGCTGTTCTTTTTAGTTTTCTTTTACTGGGATTTCCTTGATAACTCGCGCAGGATTACCAGCTAGGACAACATTGCCTCCGAAGGATTTGGTAATCACGGCCCCTGCTCCTACAACGACGTTATTTCCTAGTGTCACTCCAGGAAGGACAATGACGCCACCTCCAGCCCAGAAATTATCTCCGATGGTGATGGGCTTGCCATATTCGACCCCTGAATTGCGTTCATCCGGATCCAGTGGATGGAGTGGGGTTAAAAACTGACAGTTGGGGCCAAGCATGGCGTTGTTCCCGATGCGAATCGGACAAACATCCAGCATGGTCAAGTTCCAATTAGAATAAAAATTTTCCCCTAGATGGATATTGACTCCATAATCGACCACCAAGCGTGGATTGACGTAGAGATTTTGTCCAGTTGAGCCAAACCAAGTCTTGATAATATCTGCTCCCTTCAAGGGATCTTCTTCCTTGTTAAAGGCAGCCTGTTTTTGGCGAGAAGCTTGTGCCAAGACACGCAACTCTGGGTCCGACGGACGGTAAGGCTCCCCTGCTATCATTTTCTGGTATTCGCTAGCCATCTTATCACCTCACACTTACTTTGGACTCATCATATCAAAAAGCCTTTGAAAGGTCAAGAATAGCCTGCTTTCTAAACTCTCAAAACCAATCCCCTCCCAAGTTAAAACAACTTGCTTGACAAAAGCTTGACTTCATGGTTTAATATACCCCATAAGGGTATATTAGGAGGTACCTATGTTTCACTTATTTACAAAAATTGACAGTATTTCTACCAGCGAGTTAGAAGCTAAACTCAGAGAACCGATTCAGCTACTGGATGTTCGGACGCCTATGGAATTCCGTAGAGGTCATATCAAAAATGCCAAAAACGTTCCTTTAACGGAAATCGGTTCTTACACACCTGCGACAAAAGAAACACTTTATGTCATTTGTCATTCTGGTGTGCGAAGCAAACTAGCTGCGAAAAAGCTTAAGAAAAATGGCTACGATGTTATCAATGTACGAGGCGGTATGAGCGCTTGGACAGGCAAGGTCATCTAGAAGCATAAAATAATTGGCTGCGCAGCCTTGAACCTAATCGAAGGTCTGAGCGACAATATCCAAGGTGTCCGCTCGAAGACGATCTGACTAAGGGCAAATAATCCCTAGATGTGAGGACAAGTGGCGAATTTCAGGAGGCGACCCAAGGTCGATACCATTCATATCTCCCTAAACGAACTAGGGGAGAGCTTGGATGAAACGGACAAGAACCAAACCTACATCCTTAGCTGCCACAGTGTTTTGCGCAGCTATATCACAGAGCGTATCCTCTAGAGGCAGGATTTACCGTCCAAAATCCTGATGGCGCTTATTCACTATATAAAATGGCTAATCCAGAAGGAGTCGAATATGGAAACGAGTATCAGCATGGCTGACTTTTATGAAAAATACCTAAATGAAAATCTAAATCTTATCGATGTACGTGAAGCGCACGAATTCCAAGCAGGACATGCACCAGGGGCCAAAAATCTTCCGTTAAGTACTTTGGAGCAAGGTTACAAAGAACTCAAACCTGACCAGGAATACCATGTCATCTGTCAAGGTGGAGTACGCTCCGCATCTGCTTGTGAATTTCTAAGCGCCCAAGACCTCACCGTTATCAATGTAGAAGGTGGTATGAATGCTTGGCCCGGTCAAGTAGAATAATGAAAAAACCGATTAAGTTCCTTAATCGGTTTTTTCATTTCTGCAACCCAATGATATAGGGCTCGTAGCCCGTCGCTTTTAAAAAACGAAACAAATTGATGGTATCTAAAAAGAGGTTGCTCATTGGTATTGGGGGAACTCATCCGTTTGTCCGATATGATTTTTTTATCGAAATAGACTTAAATACCTTTGTCTGCATTGTTTATCAATAGCAAATTAGTTTATTTCCGTTTAATCAGGTATCGGATGGCCTTTTCTAGGCGTTCCTTTTGAGCCTCGGGGTCGTCTAGTGGTTGGTTGATACAGCCTGTGAGATTTTCAGTAATGATCATCTCAATCACGCGCTCAACGCTAGATTTCACTGCTGTCAACTGCGTAACAATATCTGCGCAGTCACGATCTTCTTCAATCATCTTTTGAATCCCACGCAACTGACCCTCTGAACGTTTCAGGCGTGTTATATACTTTGAGTTTGTCATTAATTTATCCTTGGTCACTTTTTCTTCATTATATCTCGAATAAGGGGCTTTGTCAAAATTCACTTCCTGTCTGTATTTGTAGGAGGCAACCTTTTCTCTGTATCAGAAAGAAAAGATTGATAAGCATGGAAATGGAAAAGAAACTCTGTCCTCCTTGAAGCTCGATGGGAAGTCACGTTTCCTTTCAACCAACTGACCTTTATGCGTATATCTTGGACAAATTGGACAAAAAGGCTAGGATCACTATCCCATAGACTATAACTAGAGCCAGCCCAAATCCGATACCAAACCACTTGTAAAACTTGTCCATTCCGCTGTAACGTTCGACATAGGCCCTGGTCGGCTTGTCTGGATCATACCAGACCGTCAGTTCCGAATGAAGGGGGAAATGGGTCTGCATCAAGCGTTTGAAGGAAACAAAGGAGTTGCTGTAGCGAGTGATCGAAGGCGCTAGCATATCTTCTCTTGTATAGTCCTTTAAAAATTTAGTAGTCCCCCACGGAATTGTGATCGTTTTGAACATAAAATACTGCAAGGTTTTCTTATAAGCAATCCCATCCACCGTGTATTCGACGATAGGTGGATACCCCTCACGAAAACGGCTATAGCCGATAACCGTTCCCTGTACGGATGACTTGGCAAGACGGACCAACTTCTGATCTCGAAGATAGAGATAGAGAAAGGTCCCACACACAAATACAAAAGATAGGAAGATGACGATTGTCCCAACTATCAAACCAATTACTTCTTTATTCATATGAACTCCTCCTGTTATTTTATACAGTAAAATCTTAAAACTAACTCATCCAGAAAGGACATCGATGCCCTCGAGTCTACTCTTCGGATTTTTCTTTTGACTGTTTTTCTCTTAAATCTTTCACAGATTTCGATATGATATCTCTCACCTGTTCGTCAGTAAGTCCTGGAATCTGGTAATAGGGATTATTGGACTCGCTTTTTGACGGTTTTGTTCCTGAATTTTCGGTTTTAGAACTTTGTTCAGTCGAAGACGAGGATTTCGACTCTGAGGAACTGGACGACTCAGACTCAGAAGGCTTGGACGTTTCAGGCGTTTTAGAATCAACCTTAGGTGGCTTGTTTACTTGGTCGTTCGGCTGTTTCACAGGTTTATAGAATAGCCCAAAAGACAACAGCAAGGCTATCAAGATCCCAATACCAGCCAAGGTTCTTTTATTGGCTTCAGCCGAGGGAACCTTTACTCCCTTTGTACTGAGTATTTTCCATTCTGGATACTCTTTTTCTATGGCTTTTTTCTGTCTCCTAAGAGGACCAAGTAGATAATAATTAAAAGGCACAATCGTTACCATAGCCACCGTTACAAGCGGGACATAATTGGAATGACTTGATACCAGTAGAACATCGAGTATAGCGAGAAGAATGAAGAGGAAAAGCCCCACAAACTTACGAATTTGATGCTCTTTTTTGATTTGCAAATATCTCTCTTGTGACATTATCATCCTCTCTTTTCTATTTCTTCATTAAATATCACTTTCCCCTGTTCATATTTTCGCACAGCTAAGAACCAGCGGATAGGGTTGTTTTGGAATAAGAAAAGGTACAACAAGGCAGGAAAGAGACCTGCTAAAGGCGAGAAAAAGATTTGTATATCAAATGCCTCTTGCTTATTGAATGAGTCAATAGTGCCCGGAATTGCAGCAGCAAATATTACTATAGTAGTCATAAAAACTAATAGCATAACAATCATAAAAGCCAACATTTTCCCAAACGTCGCTTTTTTATCGCTGAAATTGTCCCAGAACAGATTTGAATCAACAGCTTTCGCAAACTGTTGAGAACTTGCCCCTTGAACCTGTTTCACCTCTTTATACAAGGCCTCTTCCATCATCCATATAAAGCCAAATAGGATAAAGGAAAGACAAAGAATAAAAATAGGAACCATCCCACTATTATAACGAAGGCCTGAGAAAATTGGTATTGCAACAAATCCTCCGAGTAAACCTAACAAAGAGAATATAGCAATTAAAGGAGCAATCCCCCTATTCGATCTCCTAGCCCCTTCTGTATTTAACAAGGCACTCTTATCTGCTACAAGAGCCTCTTTTGTTCGCGTATTATAGTAAACGGCCTTATCACCGCTCTGTCCAATAAAAATTATTTTTCTCATATAAAATCACCACAGTTTCCACCAATCACTATAATCAGAAACTTCAATTTTATCATAGGTTGTTGATAAAACATCACCAACCACTGGTAATGGTAATAGCGTCTCTCTCATGTTTCTAGTTCTTCTTCTCCCTAAATATCACTTTTCCCTGCTTGTATTTTCGTACGGCTAAGAGCCAGCGGATTGGGTTGTTTTGGAACAAGAGCAGTACGACACTAACTGGGACAATCGTTGCTCCGATGGGTACCATGAACATCGACGGCTCAAACCATTCATGTTCATAGTAGGGAATGAAGGTCCCAGGTATGGCAAAGAACACAACAATAACAAAAACAAATAGAAGAACGAGGATAGCAAATAGATACAAGATGATTTTATCGACTGTTGGTTCCTTATCTGGTGACTTCCTCCAAAAAGTACTACTTTCAACCGCATCTTTAAACTGTTCTTCACTTGCTGAGACAAGCGACTTAGCCCCACTGTAGAACAGTTTTTCAAATCCATAAACACTTCCGATAAAAACAAAAAGGATTGCGGCTAGATGGATCGGAATCATCCACTCACTCAATCTAAAGGGCGCTATCAAGGAACGAATCCAAATACTGATGATAGCAACTAGCAAGAAAGCAAAGAAGAGAACCCAAGGCCACTTGGATTTCTTTGAACTGATGGCACCGTCGGTTTCTGACGAGGTACTAGATTCTGTCGCTAAAGCCTCTCTCGTCTTTGTATTATAGTAGACGGATTGCTGGTTTCCTTGGCCTATATAAATGATTTTTCTCATCTTACATTTCTCCCTCTTTTCCTCGGCTATCGTTCTGTAATGTCTCCGTCAGCTCTTTGAACAGTCGTTTGCGTGTTTTCATCTGAAATTCATAGACAATATAAACAAGTGAAAAAATCCCTAACATATACATAATCAAGAACTGAAAATCAGAATGGATAAAATAGCGATAGATGGAAAATAGTATCATAAGGAAACAAAAAATCTCAACTAGGACGGTCCATCTAGATTTTCTCCTAAGTGTTTTGATATTGGCTTTTGTGAGCCGGACTTTTCTAAATCTATCTGTCTTCATGTTACGTCGAGTAGATTTGGCAAGGAGAATGGTCCCGAAAATCAAAAACAGAGACATCAAGATAAAGAAGATTAGATTAAAAGGGGATGAGACATCTCCAAAGGTTTGGTTGAGCAACTTTGACAGCCGTTGGAAGGAATAGATTGCAATAGGGGCTGCAATGGCTGAATAATTCATGCCTTGTTTTACACTGTAGAATACTTGATTCTTCAGATCATAATAGATAAAAAAATCCTCCAGAGGCCCCATACTGATTAAATTTTTTACACTTGTGTCCATCTTATTTCCCGTCTCCTAAACTCAATGCGGATATTCAACCAGAATCCTACTTTCTCTTAAAAGCATCGTGACGACGATTGCGAGTAGTCTAGCTTTTTCGGCATTTGCCTTCCTAGAGAAAGAAAAGTTTATTAGTATTATAGCATGAACCCCCAGAAAAGGGAAAATATCCCGATAGATAGATTGGCTAGAGTCAAAAAAGACTTCGTCATTTCATAAAAAGCGAACAAGTCCGCATTCTAAAAACAGAATGCGAGCTTATCCGCCTTTTTCTATGTCTCTAAAGTAAATGATGTGTTTTCCTCGTCTCATCGTGCCAAGCGAATGCGGGTCACAATCCCATCTGGGTCTACAAGATCCAGTTCACTCGAATGTAACCACTTAATCGGAGCTTCTAGCTCTTGTGCTTGCTTAACGATGTTCAGGAGTTCTTCCTTGCTTTCGATCTCAAGGACATAGTAAGCCAAACCTGGCAAGCCCGATTTGCGGGGATCTAGACCTTTTCCAGCCCATTCGTTGACAGCCAGGTGGTGATGGTACTGACCTGCCGCTATCCAACTAGCACTAGGAATGCTAAATTTATCCTCTAGCCCTAACACCTTTTGATAAAACTGGCTCGCCGCGTGGCTATCCTTAACCGATAGATGGATATGCCCCATTCTCGTCCCTTCAGCTAGGATAAAGGGATCCACCTTTTCCCCTAACTCATAGATATCCTGTGCCGCAAGGGCTTCGGTCACACCGATAATACGGCCGTCTTCTCGAATATCCCATGAAGAAACTGGCTTATCACGGTAGAGTTCAATGCCATTTCCTTCCAAATCCTCCAGATAAAGGGCCTCACTGTATCCATGATCCGCACCTCCGACCAGAGGAATACGCAAATCACTTAGGTGTTTCAGGACATCTGCCAAGGCTTTTCGTGTCGGCAACAAAATCGCCAAATGGTAGAGCCCATAATGCTCCCTTACTTCCCCAGCTTTTTCTGTCGCAATCAAGTGGACCAAGGCTTTTCTACCAAGTCCCAAAATCGCTTCTGTCTCTGTTTGAGATAAAATCTCCAAGCCAATAATCTGGTGATAAAAAGCCGTTTGAGTCGTCAAATCCTTTACATTTAAAACCGCCTCCGCTAGGTAAATGTGGCTTTGGTATGCATAAGTCATAGGGTGTCTCCTTTTTGTTGTAACTTTATATATTACATCAATTATACACTATCGAGATGAAATGTCAACGAAGACAACTCAAAAGAGCTGGAAACCAGCTCTTCTTTTTATTTGACAACAAGCTCGTAGCGAGTTTTGCTGGTGAAGGTTTGACCTGCTTTGAGAATGACTTGGTCTTTAAAGTCACTGTGAATGGCATCTGGTAAAGCCTGCGCTTCTAGGGCAATCCCATTGTGCTGCACCATTGGCAGACCAGCTATGATGACACTCTCATCCACAAAGTTTGCTGTGTAGACCACAAAGCAAGGAGCCTCTGTCTTGAAAAGCAGGAAACGACCTGAGTTTTGGTCATAAAGGAAACCAGCATTGTCATGACCTGCAGGGAGAGCAAATGGGTGATCCAAACCAGATACCAACTGGATTTGCTCATCGTCCTCCGCAAAGATATCCTTGAGCAAAGCACCATTGTAGATGTGTTTCACCACATCACGATCAGCATCTGGAGTTTTTGCTGGAACACCGTCCGGAGCGATTGGGTAAATGCCCTCCGTATTTAGCTGGAAGACATGGCGGTCAATTGTCTGCGTGAAATCACCAGATAAGTTGAAGTAGCTATGATTAGTTGGATTGACAAGCGTATCCTGATCTGTCGTCACCTTATAGCTGATTTCATAGGCGCCACTTTCTTCCAAGTGATAGCTGATCCAGATCTTGAGATTGCCAGGGAATCCTCCTGTTCCGTCTGTACGCTCTGTGTAGAGGGTCAAGCCATGGTCGCTCACTTCGACCAATTCAAACAAGCTCGCATCCCAACCTGTTGAACCACTGTGGTTACAGTTGCTGGCATTGTTGACTTCAAGATTATAGGTCTGGCCATTGAGCTCAAATGTCGCACCTGCAATACGGCCCGCTACAGGACCTACACTTGCTCCATGCTTTGGACTATTGCCTACATAGCTATCAAAATCATCAAAGCCCAAAATCACATTGGCAAAATTCCCAGCCTTGTCAGGCGTGACATAGCGCAAGATGGTCGCACCATAAGTCATAACTTCAAGCTGGTAACCACCATCAGTCTCAAAGCGATAGGCCAAGACATCCTTGCCCTCATGATTTCCAAATACACGCTCTGTGTATGCTTTCATTCTTCTCTCCTTTGATCCATTTCTCTTAAGTAAACAAACCATAGAGAGTGTTTCACCATCTATGGTTGTAGTTTCTATTTTCAGAATCCTTTGTCAGAAAACCTTAAGTATCCTCTTAACAAAAAGGAATTCTTCTATTCTTGTTTTTATGCTTCTACACGTTCAGTCCATGAAGTAGCTGTTTTTTGAAGAACCTTGTTGAGTTCATCGATGTTCTCAAAACCAGTTGTGCGTAGCCATTCACGAGCTGCTGCTTCACCGTCTTTGATGTAGGCTTCAACTGATCCAGCCCAAGTTGCACGGCCACAAAGAACACCGTTGAAGTTTGCGCCTGATTCGTGGGCAAAGACTAGTGTTTCTTGGAAGAGTTTAGCTGATACACCTGCACTCAAGTAGATATACGGCAAGTTAGTTGCTTCATCTTGCGCTTTGAAGAAGGCTGCTGCTTCTTCGCGT